>NZ_VEJN01000016.1:0-107204 GCF_007678615.1 Pseudomonas sp. DE0157 | reverse complement strand
CGGATGATAGGAGCAGGCGGTTTTTGCTCACTTTTTGACAAGACAAAAAGTGAGCCGCCGTAAGGGCGGAAAGGTGATCATGCGCCACCCTAACTATTGAATACCAACTCAATATAAATGCCCACACTGATACTCAGAACTCAGAACTCAGAACTCAGAACTCAGAACTCAGAACTCAGAACTCAGAACTCAGAACTCAGAACTCAGAACTCAAAGTTCAAAGTTCAAAGTTCAAAGTTCAAATCCCGCCGAGTTTGATTCAAAATCCGGGTAACTACTAAGCGCCCGCCCACAAACCCCACCCCCACCTCCCATAAAGTCCCCACCGACAATACCCATTGACTGTACCACCCACCCCCTCCGCATAATCCCCAACCCACCCGGAGGCCCCATGCACAAGACAATCCTGGTCCTGGTCGAAACCGTGGACACCTACCTACCCCTGTTGACCAACGCTGGCTACCACCTGATCCTCGCCCAAACCCCCGACCTGCGCGCCCAAGCCATCGAGCACAACGGCCCCCGCATCGACGCCGTCCTCACCCGCGGCCCCCTCGGCCTGACCGCCCAGGAAATCGACGCACTGCCCAACCTGCAGATCATCTGCGTCATCGGTGCCGGCTATGAGCAGGTCGACCTGCAAGCCGCCCATGCCCGCCACATCACCGTCACCAACGGCGCCGGCGCCAACGCTGACGCTGTGGCCGATCACGCCATGGCTATGCTCCTGGCCCTGCTGCGCAACATCCCACAAGCCGACGCCAGTACCCGGCGCGGCCAATGGCAGCGCGTGATCAGCCCATCGGTCACTGGCAAACGCCTGGGCATTCTGGGCATGGGCGCCGTTGGCCGAGCCAACGCCAAGCGCGCGCATCAAGGGTTCGACATGCCCGTAAGCTACTACAACCGTACACCACGTCCGGCATTGCCCTACACCGGCTACGACAGCGTCCTGGCCCTGGCCGGGGCAGTCGATATTCTCGTGGTCGCCACACCCGGCGGCGCCGATACACGCCACCTGGTGGATGCACAGGTGCTGCACGCACTCGGCCCCCAGGGCTACCTGGTCAACATCGCGCGGGCCAGCGTCGTCGATACCCAGGCGCTGACCCAGGCACTGCAGGGCGGGCAATTGGCCGGTGCGGCCCTGGACGTGTTCGATGAGGAACCTGACGTTCCCGACACCCTCAAGTCGCTGCCGAACACGGTATTGACGCCCCATGTCGCCGGACAATCGCCAGAAGCGGCAGAAGCCACGGTGACGTTGGTCCTGCGTAACCTCGATGCTTTTTTCGCCGGCAAGCCAGTGCTGACACCTGTGCTTCATTAAGCCCCATACTGCCAAATGCCTGCACAAGGGCAGGCAACAAGGAGCGTATCCATGCAACTTGAAATCTTCCAGGTCGACGCCTTCAGTGCCGAACCCTTCGGCGGCAACCCGGCTGCGGTCATCCCGCTCGATCACTGGCTACCCGATGCCGTGCTGCAGCGCATCGCCGAGGAAAATAACCTTTCCGAAACGGCGTATTTCGTACGCAACGGCGAGGCGTTCGACCTGCGCTGGTTCACGCCCACCGTGGAAGTGGACTTGTGCGGCCACGCCACGCTGGCCTCGGCCTACGTGTTGTTCGAACACCTCAATGAACCGGCGCAGGTGCTGCGCTTCAATACCCGCAGCGGTGAACTGCGGGTAACTCGTCAAGCGGACGGCCTGCTGGCCATGGATTTCCCCGCTCGCCAACCAGAGGTCCAGCCCGTGCCAGCCGGTCTGTTGCAGGCGTTGGGCCTGCAACAGGCGCTGGCGGTATATCGCAGCGACGACTACGTGGTGGTGGTCGATGACCCTGGGTTGCTCGACACCCTCACGCCAGATTTTGTCGCGCTGGCCGGCTTTGACGTGCGCGGCATCGCCGTGACGGCGGCGGGGCGTGGGTTCGATTTCGTGACGCGCTGGTTCGGGCCACGCGTGGGGGTCAATGAAGACCCGGTGACCGGTTCGGCCCATACCTCGCTCGCACCGATCTGGGCACAACGGCTGGGCAAGCAGTCGCTTGAGTGCGAGCAGGGCGGTGCGCGCAAGGGCCAGCTGCGCTGCGTGCTGCCGGGCAATGGCCGGGTGATCATCAGTGGGCGGGCGGCGTTGTTCATGCGCGGTACCGTCTACCTATAGGACGGCCCTGTCGTCACGGACAATGCGCGAGCCGACACCAAGGCTTGCCAAATCCGGGCAATGCTGCGAAAAGGACGGCATTTTCGTAGCGGCTGGAGCCTGCGCATGAACCAAGAACTGCAGATCATCGACCTGGTCGAGGGCGACGGCAAAGCGGCCGTCAAAGGTGCCCTGATCACTACCCAATACACCGGATGGCTGGCCGATGGCACCGAGTTCGACTCCTCCTGGTCACGCGGCAAGCCGTTTCAATGCGTGATCGGTACCGGGCGCGTTATCAAGGGGTGGGACCAGGGCATCATGGGCATGCGCGTTGGCGGCAAGCGCAAGCTGTTGGTGCCGGCGCACCTGGGCTACGGGGCGCGTAGCGTCGGATCTATTCCACCTGATTCGGACCTTGCGTTCGAAATCGAGCTGCTTGAAGTGCTGACGCGCGACGACTGACAGGATGGCCCCGTAATGCCCGTGCCAGACGCCTGGAACCCGGGCAGCGGGGAACAAATCGGGTTTTTGGCACTCTGAACCGAACCCGTCGTCAAGGAAGGCACTCACTGCAAAAGGCGCCCTGTGCCCGTCCGGGCGATGCGCGGGTGACCCGTTTGTCACACGAGCCTGCATTGATGAAGTTGATTCCACACCTGCATCGTCGCCGTCATTGGTTGCTGGGCCTGACCCTGACCGCCGTAGGCGTACCGCTGGCGCTGGACGCCGTCGAGAGCCGCGCGCAACCGGTCGATGGCACCCAGACCCTGGTGTTTCTGCGCCATGCCGAAAAACCCGGTGAAGGCTTAGGCCAATTGAACTGCCAGGGCCTGAACCGTGCACTGGACCTGGCCACGGTTTTACCCGAACGTTTCGGCAAGGCCGATTACGTGTTTGCCGCCAACCCGTCCCGGCACGTGGAGGAGGGCGCCGATGATCAAAGCTACAGCTACCTGCGTCCGCTCATGACCATCAGCCCCAGTGCCATTCGCCTTGGCCTGCCGGTCAACATCGACTACAGCGCCAACGACACCGATGACCTGGCCGATGAGCTGCTCAGCAACAAGTACCGTAACGCGACCATCTATACCGCGTGGTCACACGGCTACCTGCCGGACCTGATCAATACCGTCGCGGAAAAAGCTGTCGGCAAGGAGCACGTCATCACCGAGGATTGGCAGGATGGTGATTTCGACACCCTCTATGTTCTGACCCTGAACTGGCACGATGGCAAGGCCAGCCTGCGCAGCCGTAACGTGCGTCAGGGGCTCGATGACGGTAAGCATAGCTGCCCGACCTGATCCGCTGGTACTGTTGAGCCAGGATGCTGAACAGGGATGAACGATGAAGCGGCAGGTGACGGTGATAGGGGGCGGCGTGGTCGGGCTGGCGACGGCCTATGCGCTGGTGCAGGAAGGCCATTGCGTAGAATTGATCGAGGCCCACGACACCTTGGGGGCAGCCACCAGCTTTGCCAATGGCGGTCAATTGTCCTACCGCTACGTCGCGCCACTGGCTGATGCGGGCGTGCCGTGGCAGGCGCTGGGATGGTTGCTGCAGGGCGATTCCCCGCTGCGTCTGCGCCTGCGTCTGGACCCGGCGCAGTGGCGCTGGCTGTTGGCCTTTACCCTGGCATGTCGACGCAGCGTCAACCGGCGCAACGCCGCCGTCTTGCTTGACCTTGCCCTGCACAGCCAGGCGGTGTTGGCCCAGTGGCGCCAAGCCCAGGACCTCGGCGACTTTGCCTGGCGCCGCAATGGCAAGCTTGTAGCGTTTCGCAGCGAGTCCCAGTTCAAGCGCAGCCGTCTGCAACTGACCGATCCTGATCACCAGCAGGTACTGGGCGCTGCTGAGCTGCGGACACTGGAACCTGCGCTGCAAGAGTCGTCCTTCGTGGGTGGCATATTCACCCCGGACGAAGAGGTAGGCGACTGCCATGCCTTCTGCCTGGGCCTGGCCGCCGCGCTGCAAGCCTCTGGCCAATGCCGGTTCCGGCTCGGTCAGCCGGTGACCCAGCTGCTTCACCGTGGGCATCAGGTGGTAGCGCTGCGCCTTGGCCACGAAGAACTGGCAGTCGATCAGTTGGTGCTGTGCGCCGGTTACCGCAGCGCTGCGCTGAAGTTGCCAGGGGTGAACATTCCGATCTATCCACTCAAAGGGTACAGCCTGACTGCGCCGCTAGCATCAGGGCAGCGTGCGCCTGAAATCAGCCTGACGGACTACGAGCGCAAGATCGTCTATGCCCGGCTGGATCGGCAACTGCGCGTTGCGGCCATGGTGGACATCGTGGGGCAGGACGAGGCGCTGGACAAACGCCGGTTGCAGGGCATGCGACGCCTGGCGCTGGAGACACTGCCCCACGCCGCCGATTACGCCCACGCGGTGGAGTGGGCCGGCATGCGACCGGCGACGCCCACCGGTGTGCCGATCATCGGCGCAACGCCTTATCGCAACCTTTGGCTCAACCTTGGCCATGGCGCGCTGGGCTTCACCCTGGCCTGCGGCAGTGGCCAGCGGCTGGCCAGAATGATCGGTTAAGCAGGCCCTGCGCAGGGTCGGTTGCCGATCCCGCGCAGGTTGCGCCGTGGTGCCCTAGCGGCCGAGCCGCATCGGCCAGCCTATGACCTTCTTTACCCGAGGGGTCGCGTAGGTGCGGACCTTGGACGTACTCAGACCCAGGCGCACCAGCGACTCGGCGATGGTCACCGCCGCGCTGACCCCATCGACCACCGGTACCCCGGTGCGTTGGCGGATCTGCTCGTCCAGCCCGGCCATGCCTCCGCATCCCAGGCAGATGACCTCGGCCTTGTCATCGCGTACGGCCCGTTCGGCCTGCTCGACGATGGCCTCGACGGCGCGCTGCGGATCGGCCTCGAGCTCCAGCACCGCCAGGCCGCTGGCGCGGACCGAGGCGCACCGATCGTAGAGCCCGGAAAGTTTGAGGCGGTCTTCGATCAAGGGCACGGTACGGTCCAGGGTGGTGACCACCGAGTAAGCGTGGCCCAGGTACATGGCGGTACTGGCGGCGGCATCGGTGATGTCCACCACTGGCACGTTCAGCAGCTCCTGCAAGCCTTCACGGCCGTGCTCGCCATAGCCGGCCTGGATCACGGCATCATAGGGGCCCTCATAGGCCAGTACCCGATCCATCACGGCGATGGCGGCCAGGTAACTCTCGAAGTTGCCCTCCACCGATTCTGCGCCGAACCACGGCGTCAGGCCGATGATCTCGGTGCCCGGCGCCGCCACGGCGCGGGCCTGCTCGGCGATGGCCTCGGTGATGGCTTCGGTGGTGTTGACGTTGGCAATCAGGATTCGCATGCGCAGTCCTCCTTGTTCAGTGGCTGCTGTGGTCGACGGCGATGCATTCGCCGCTGACGTCGTGGTAATGACGGTTGCGCGGCGCGATCAACAGGTACAGGGCGGCGGCGATGCCAGCCCCGATCAGCCACGAGAACGGCGCGACGCTGTGGAAGTTGGGGACCAGGGCCAGCACGATGGCCAGCAGGGCCGCCGGCACGAACGCCGCGACCGCGCGCAGGTTGATGCCCTTGGTGTAGTGATAAGCGCCGGCCGGGTCTTCGCTGTAGAGCTGCGGGACGTTGATGCAGCCTTTGCGCAGCAGCCAGTAGTCGGACATGATCACCCCGTACAACGGGCCCAGCAATGCACCCAGGCCGGAGAGGAAGTAGACGATCACCAAGGGGCTGTTGTACAGGTTCCACGGCAGGATCAGCACCGCCAGCGTGGCGCTGATCAGCCCCGCGCGGCGGAAGTTGAGGTGACGCGGTGCCAGGTTGCTGAGCACGAAGGCCGGCGCCACGAAGTTGGCCATGATATTGACCGCGACCGTGACGATCAGGAACGACAGACAGCCCAGCACCAGGAAGGTGGTGTTTGGAATGGCTGCCACGATCTGGGTGGGGCTATCGATGATCTGGCCGTTGATCTTGAATTGAGCGCCGCACAGCACGACGGTGATCACGGCAAACACCAGGATGTTCACCGGCAGGCCCCAGAAATTGCCGACGCGAATGGTCTTGCGGCACGGCGAGGAGCGGGCGAAGTCGCAGAAGTTGAGCACCAGCGTGCCGTAGATGGCCAGCCACAAGGCACCGCCGGCAAAAATGTTGCGCCACATCTCGTAACCACTCAGGGGCTCTGCCACCGACCATGCGATGCGGGTGTCGGCCTTGAAGTACATGAATACCGCCAGCGCCGCGACCGTTACCAGGATGACAGGGCCTGCGAAGGCTTCGTAGCGACGCACCATCTCCATGCCGTAGGCGAGGATCACCAGTTGCACCAGCCAGATGGCCACGAAACAGGCCCAGCCCAGGCTGGAAAGGCCAAGGATGCTGTCGTGGTCATAGGCTGCCATTTGCGGCCAGATGGCGCTGAGCAGCACGCGCAGGACCACCGAGGCCAGGTAGGTCTGGATGCCAAACCAGGCGATGGCGATGACCGCACGTATCAGCGCCGGGATCTGCGCGCCGTGAATGCCGAAGGCGATGCGGCTGATGACCGGGAAGGGTACGCCGGTTTTCTGCCCCATGTAGCCCGACAGGTTCATGAAGAAGTACACCAGGGCCGCGCCAATGGCCAACGACAGAAGTATCTGCCAGCCGCCCAGGCCCAAGGCGAACAGGCCCATGGCAAATGAATAGTTGGCGATGTTGTGCACATCGTTGGTCCACAGCGCGAAGATGCTGTAACGGCCCCAGCGGCGTCCGGCGATGCGCGTGGGGGCCAGGTCTCGGTTGTGCAGGCGAGGGCTCAGTGCCATGTCCGGCATTGTGTCGGCCGGGGTTGGGTGGGTCTGGGTGCTGGCGACGGATAGTTCAGGGGCAAGGTTGAGGCTGCTACTCATTCCGGCGGGCTCCTGATGCACGTTGACTGCGATGAGCGGGCAGCGCACGGGCTCGCCATCTCGTCGGTGCAGCGTTGGCATCTCGGGTTCTGGGCGCGGCGGCCGACGGTCAATCGGCGTCGCGGGTTCTTGTGTATTTATGTTCGTTGAAACTTGTATACAAAACACAAGCACAGTAAAGCCATTTCCATGCCAGCTTGAGTAATCGATCACCAAGGTGTTCATTCGGAAAGCGGGTATATTGCGGTAACAAGCTGAAAAATCAGGTTTTTAAACTGACCATACAGTCAATAATTGTTTGAATTCATGGGCTTAGTTGATCAGTTAGTCAGCATTCAATGAGCGCTTCATGTAACACATCGGGGCTTAATCGGTGCAAGTGCACACAAAAATGGCACTTAAGGTGACATTAGTGTGTACAAAAAATAGACAATCCGAGATGGCGCCCCTTCGTGGCCTTGCCATGTAAAATACGACTCCGCTTACCGATGTGACCTGACATGACCTCTCCGATTGCCGCCCTCGAGCAGCATCTGCTTGCCGCCCTGAACCCCGCCCCTGAAGAAACCCGTCGTCTTTTCCACGGTCGTGGCCGTTGCTGGCCTGGTCTTGAGCAAATCACGGTGGACTGGCTTCAAGGCGTGTTGTCGGTCGCCTTGTTCCGTGAGCCCCCGGAAGGACAATTGGCAGAGCTTGAGGCCATGCTGTTGCGGCTGTCGCGCCTTGAGCAGTGGACAGGCCAGGCGATCCTGCTGCAACACCGTTACCTGCCCGACAGCCCGGGTCAATGGCTGGTGGGCGAGCCGTGTCAGCAACGTGAAGTGATCGAGGACGGTCTGACCTACCTGCTGGACCTGGGGGTACGCCAGAACAATGGCCTGTTCCTGGACATGCGCCTTGGTCGCCAGTGGGTGCGTGCCCAGGCCAAGGGGCAGCGCGTGCTGAACCTGTTTGCCTACACCTGTGGTTTTTCGGTGGCGGCGATTGCAGGTGGCGCCGAGCAGGTGGTGAACCTGGACATGGCCAAATCGGCACTGTCCCGAGGGCGCGATAACCACCGCCTTAACCAGCACGACCCGTCCCGGGTGGCCTACCTGGGCCATGAGCTGTTCAAGTCGTGGGGCAAGGTGCGCAAATACGGGCCTTACGATCTGATCATCATCGATCCGCCTACCTTCCAACGCGGTAGCTTCGTGCTGACCCAGGACTACGCGAAGATCCTGCGGCGCTTGCCTGAGCTGTTGAATGAAGGTGGGACGGTGTTGGCCTGTGTGAACGACCCGGGCATCGGGCCTGAGTTCTTGATCGAGGGCATGGCCGAGCACGCGCCCGGCCTTGCCTTCGTCGAACGCCTGCAGAACCCGCCCGAGTTTCCGGATGTGGATCCGGCTGGGGGATTGAAGGCGTTGGTGTTTCGGTTGGGTTGATGGGGCGGGCCCACGCGGCGAAGCTCAAGCCCCCAGGCGCGTGCGCGGCTGACCCAGCTCAGCCCGCTTCACTGACCGGTATAAATCTGATCGAACACGCCCCCATCGTTGAAATGCGTTTTCTGCACGGTGCGCCAGTCACCAAAGGTCTTCTCGACCGAGAGGAATTCAACCTTGGGGAAACGGTCGGTGTACTTGGCCAACACAGTCGCATCGCGTGGGCGCAGGTAGTTCTGGGCGGCGAGTTCCTGGGCGGCCGGGGACCACAGGTATTTCAGGTATTCCTCGGCCACCGCCTGAGTGCCTTTGCGGGCGACGACTTTATCGACCACGCTCACCGGCGGCTCGGCTTCGGCCGACACGCTTGGGTAAACCACCTCGAACTGATCGCGACCGAATTCGCGGGCGATCATTTCGGCTTCGTTCTCGAACGTCACCAGCACATCGCCAATCTGGTTGGTCATGAACGTGGTGGTGGCGGCGCGACCACCGGTGTCGAGCACCGGCGCCTGCTTGAACAGCTTGCCGACGAACGCGCGCGCCTTGTTCTCGTCACCGCCTTGCTTGAGCACATAGCCCCACGCCGACAGGTAGGTGTAGCGGCCGTTACCCGAGGTCTTGGGGTTGGGTACGATGACCTGTACGCCATCCTTGAGCAGGTCGGGCCAGTCTTTCAATGCCTTGGGGTTGCCTTTACGGACGATGAACACCGTGGCAGAGGTGAACGGTGCACTGTTGTTCGGCAGGCGCGTGACCCAGTTGTCAGGGATCAATTTGCCGTTGTCGACCAAGGCATTGATGTCGGTGGCCATGTTCATGGTGATCACGTCGGCCGGCAGGCCATCGATCACCGCGCGCGCCTGTTTGCTCGAGCCACCGAAGGACATCTGCACATTGACCTTCTCGTTATGCTCGGCCTCCCAGTGCTTCTGGAAGGCGGGGTTGTAATCCTTGTAGAAGTCACGCATCACGTCGTAGGAAACGTTCAGCAAGGTCGGGGCAGCGTGGGCCAGGGTGCCGAAGGCCAGGCTGGCGGCGGCCAGCGAGACGGTGAAGAACTTTTTCACGACGCATTCCTTATGGGTATGAATGTTGGGCAATGTGCCAGCGACTATAGCGTCTTGTTCTTCAGGTATTAAAGAATCAATGCGTCTTTGCTTATATGCGCTGGCCGATTGGCAGTTCTGGCAGTTGTCCAGGGGCTTTGCCCACTTAATGACTCG
Organism: Pseudomonas sp. DE0157; assembly: GCF_007678615.1. Lineage (NCBI taxonomy): Bacteria > Pseudomonadati > Pseudomonadota > Gammaproteobacteria > Pseudomonadales > Pseudomonadaceae > Pseudomonas > Pseudomonas sp. DE0157. The sequence continues at coordinate 97,532 of NZ_VEJN01000016.1, read as the reverse complement.
CTCAGCCGTCAAGGTGAGCGAGCCCTTCAGATCGTCAGGGGCGCCTTAGTCAACCGGATTTCGGGAACAACGCATTGCCACACCGGGCACAAAACGCCGCGCCACTTTCATGGGATTTCTTGCTGCAGGTCGGGCAGGCGTGCTGCAGTTGTTCTCCACGCATGGCATTGGCGAGCTCGGCCGTAAAGATCCCGGTCGGCACCGCGATGATCGAGTAGCCGATGATCATCACCAGTGAAGAGAGCACCTGGCCCAATGGCGTTCTGGGCACGATATCGCCGAACCCGACCGTGGTCAGCGTGACGATGGCCCAGTAGATCCCCTTGGGAATGCTCGTGAAGCCATGTTCCGGGCCTTCGATCACATACATGAGGGTGCCGAACACGGTAACCAGCGTCGAGACGCTGACCAGAAACACGATGATCTTCTGCTTGCTGCCGCGCAGGGCATCGAGCAGGTAATTGGCCTGCTTGAGGTACGGGCTGAGCTTGAGCACACGGAAGATCCGCAACATGCGGATGACCCTCACGATCAGCAGGTACTGCGCGTCGCTGTAGTACAGCGCGATGATGCCCGGCACGATCGCCAGCAGATCCACCAGGCCGTAGAAGCTGAATGCGTAGCGCAAGGGCCGGGGCGAGCAGTACAACCGTGTCAGGTATTCGCACAGGAAAATGGCGGTAAAGCCCCATTCGATCGCGGCCAGCAGGCCCCCGTACCCGCGATGCACCTCGTCGATGCTGTCCAGGATGACCGTGACCAGGCTGGCCAGGATGATCAGCAACAGGGTCTTGTCGAAGCGTCTTCCGGCCACGGTATCGCTCTGGAAGACGATCACGTAAAGCCGCTCGCGCAGGCTTGCAGGTTTGTTCATTGGCTCTGTCCATCGTGAAGTCGGCTGAGCCTATGGGGTGCCTTTCAGCTATGCAAGCGCCCCGGGGTCTGGCGTTTGCCAAGCTTCAGGTGACGACCGAAGTGGATGAGCCAGCAGGCGGCGACGAAGGGTGCCGTGAGCGCCGGGACCGGCAGCCTGCTCAAAAGCGGCTGCAACGCCAGCGCCAGGCCAATGGCCAACAGCGTGACCCAGGGTTTTTCCCCTTGTCGGCTGAAGGCCAGGGCTGCCAGGGCCGCGTTGAATCCATACAGCCCCATCCATGCTGACTGCGCATCACCCACGAGCAGTGCCAGGCCTGCACCCGCGGCAGAGCCTATGACCGCCCAGAGACAGGCATACGGGTTGGCGATCAATAGGCCGACGATGATCAGCAGCCCGGCCAGGGGTTGATCGAGCAGGAAAATCTGCCCGACCCCTCTTGCCAGGGCACTCGCCAGGTCGGCCTCGACCACCACGGGTGCGCTAGCCGTCTGCACGAATAGCAACGTGCCCCAGCCCAGCAGTACGAAGGGCGCCGTGTAGGCGACCAGCAGCTTGCCCCCCCGCTTGCGCCATTGGTGGGTGATGATGCTGGACAGGCCGGCGGCAGCGATTACCAGCGGTGGCTGGATGATCGACCAAGGCAGCACAGCGCTGATCAACAAACCGATGAGCACGCCGTTGTAGCTGTACAGCCCAGCCTGTCGATCGGCGCGGTCGTAGCCGCGGGCCTGTGCCGTCAGCAGGCCTGCCAGCGCGCCAAGCAGCGCGCCGCCCAGCAGCGCCGGTGCGGTCAACAAGATCGCCAGCAGGCAGCATAGCCCGCACAAGGGGTTACGCAGCAACAGCACCTGGCTGAAGCCGTTTAGCAGCGCCGTGGCCCAGTCGGGGCACGGGTTTACGAAATTTTTGGTGTACATGGGGCAGTCAGTGAGGTGGATGGGAGGGCGGTGGGCCTCTTTGGGCCTCGATTGACCGCAGGTCTGGTACATCGGTGTTCGGGGAGGGCTCCGCCCTCCATTCCCGGTGCAAGCCCGTTCCCACAAGGTCTGCGCTGTGCCATGGAGCGGCGCGCATCCTGTGGGAGTGGGCTTGGCCCGCGACTGGGGCGCAGGGCGCCCCCGGGGATCTCAGTTCAACGTCTCGATGCGCAGCGTGTTGGTCGAGCCTGGCTTGCCGAAAGGCACACCGGCAGTGATCAGAAGCGTGTCGCCACGGTTAGCCATGCCTTGGGCCTGGGCAATTTCCAGCGCAGTGGAAACCACTTCGTCCACCTGGCGCAGGCGGTCATTCACTACCGAATGCACGCCCCAGGCCACGCTAAGGCGGCGAGCGGTGTTCAGGTTCGGCGTCAGGTTGAGGATCGGTGCCCGTGGGCGCTCGCGCGCAGTACGCAGGGTCGAGGCGCCCGACTCGCTGTAGTTGACCAGCACCGCCACCGGCAGGATGCCGCTGATGCGACGGATGGCGCAGCTGATGGCGTCCGATACGGTGGCCTCGGCCTTCGGCCGGCCAACGTCGAGCTGGGCCTGGTAGTCCGGGCCGTTCTCCACCTGGCGGATAATCTTGCTCATCATCTGCACGGCTTCGAGCGGGTAGTCACCCGAGGCCGTCTCCGCCGACAACATCACAGCGTCCGCACCTTCGGCCACGGCGTTGGCCACGTCGGTGACTTCGGCACGAGTCGGTGCTGGCGAGAAACGCATCGATTCGAGCATCTGCGTAGCCACTACCACCGGTTTACCCAGCTGCCGGCAGGTGCCGATGATGCGCTTCTGAATCTGCGGCACGCTCTCGGCCGGCACTTCCACGCCCAGGTCGCCACGGGCCACCATGATCGCGTCCGCCAGTTCGGCAATGGCTGGCAGTTGTTCGACCGCCGAAGGTTTCTCGATCTTGGCCATCAGGAAGGCGCGGTCACCAATCAGCTGGCGCGCTTCAAGGATGTCCTCGGGGCGCTGTACAAACGACAGGGCCACCCAGTCCACACCCAGCTCCAGGCCGAAAGCCAGGTCGCGGCGGTCTTTTTCGGTGAGCGGGGAGAGGTCGAGCACCGCTTGCGGCACGTTGACGCCCTTGCGGTCGGACAGCTCGCCACCGTTCAGCACTTCGGTGTCGATCGCATCGCTGTGTTTGGCGGTCACCTGCAGGCGCAGCTTGCCGTCGTCCAGCAGCAGGTCCATGCCGGGCTCAAGGGCTGCGATGATTTCAGGGTGTGGCAGGTTGACCCGGCGGCTGTCGCCAGGGGCCTCGTCCAGGTCCAGGCGCAGGGCCTGACCGCGTTGCAACTGCACCTTGCCTTCAGCGAAACGGCCCACACGCAGCTTCGGCCCTTGCAGGTCCATGAGGATGCCTAGCGGGTAGTGCAGCTGCTGCTCCACCTCGCGGATCCACTGATAGCGCAGCGCATGGTCGGCATGCTCGCCATGGCTGAAGTTGAGGCGAAAAATGTTCACGCCTGCTTCCACCAGTTGCCGCACATCGTCGATGCCACCCGTAGCCGGGCCCAGGGTGGCGAGGATTTTCACTTTCTTGTCAGGCGTCATGAGGGGTCGGTCTCGAGAATCAGGATGGCGCGAAAGTCATTGACGTTGGTGCGCGTGGGTTCGGTGACGATCAGCGCATCGAGTGCGGCGAAGTAGCCGTAGCCGTTGTTGTCGTCCAGCTCGTCGCTGGCCGACAGGCCCAACGCTTGGGCGCGTGCGTAGCTGTTAGGCGTCATGACAGCGCCGGCGTTTTCTTCCGAGCCGTCGATGCCGTCGGTGTCGCCTGCCAGTGCGTAGACGCCCGGCAGGCCCTTGAGACTTTCGGTGAGGCTGAGCAGAAATTCCGCATTGCGCCCGCCGCGGCCATTACCGCGCACGGTGACAGTGGTCTCGCCGCCGGACAGAATCACGCAAGGGGCCTTGAGCGGCTGGCCATGCTGAACGATCTGTCGGGCAATGCCTGCATGCACCTTGGCCACTTCCCGTGACTCACCTTCCAGGTCGCCCAATATCAACGGGCTGAAACCTGCCTGGCGCGCCTTGACCGCCGCAGCTTCGAGCGACTGTTGAGGCTTGGCGATCAGCTGGAAATGGCTGCGGGCCAGGGCTGGGTCGCCAGCCTTGAGGGTTTCCGAGGCCGGGTCGTTGAGCCAGTCGATGACGGCCTGTGGAGCGTCAATGGCGTAGCGCTTGAGGATCGCCAGTGCCTCGGCCGAGGTGCTCGGGTCGGCCACGGTGGGGCCTGAAGCGATGACCGTGGCCAGGTCGCCCGGCACGTCCGAGATCGCGTAGGTGTAGACCGTGGCCGGCCAGCAGGCCTTGGCCAGGCGCCCACCCTTGATCGCCGAGAGGTGCTTGCGCACGCAGTTCATCTCGCCGATGGTGGCGCCGGATTTGAGCAGGGCCTTGTTGATGTGCTGTTTGTCCGCCAGGGTCAGGTTGGCGGCGGGCAGCGCCAGCAAGGCAGAGCCGCCGCCGGACAGCAGGAATATCACCCGATCCTGCTCGCTGAGGTTGCCGATCAGTTCCAGCACGCGCCTGGCAACCGCCAGGCCGGCCGCATCAGGCACCGGGTGGGCGGCTTCGACCACTTCGATGTGTTGGCAGTTGGCACCATGGCCGTAGCGGGTCACGACCAGGCCGCTGACCTCGCCTTGCCAGTGCTTCTCAACCACCTCGGCCATGGCGGCGGCCGCCTTGCCTGCGCCGATGACGATCACCCGACCGCTGCGGTCGGCGGGCAGGTAGGGTTCGAGCACTTGGCTGGGATGGGCCGCGGCGATGGCTGTGTCGAACAGCTCACGCAGCAGTTTGTGTGGATCGACCGACATGGCAGGCTCCCTTTATTGTTGTTCTGCACAATCGAGAACGCCCCTGGAACAGCCTCCGTGCAGGCCGAACCAGGGGCGGTGTTGCTCGGGTTCACCCCTGGCTGTGCTCAGCCAAGGGGCGTAACAGGTGTGCCGGGTTACCGGCAGCAGGGCTGCAAGGCAGGCCCTGCGCTCGGATCAGCGGTCGTCGCGGATCGAGAAATTGGCCATGTGCTCCAGGCCCTTGATCAGCGCCGAGTGGTCCCAGTTGCCGCCACCCAGGGCCTGGCAGGTGTTGAACACTTGCTGGGCATTGGAAGTGTTAGGCAGGTTGATGCCCAGTTCCTTGGCGCCTTGCAGGGCCAGGTTAAGGTCCTTCTGGTGCAGGTTGATGCGGAAGCCTGGGTCGAAGGTGCCTTTGATCATGCGCTCGGCGTGCACTTCCAGAATTTTCGACGATGCGAAGCCGCCCATCAGTGCCTCGCGCACCTTGGCCGGGTCGGCGCCGTTCTTCGCGGCAAACAGCAACGCCTCGCTGACGGCCTGGATGTTCAGGGCGACGATGATCTGGTTGGCCACCTTCGCGGTCTGACCGTCACCATTGCCGCCTACCAGGGTGATGTTCTTGCCCATGCTCTGGAACAGCGGCAGGGCGCGCTCGAAGGCTTTTGGGCAGCCGCCGACCATGATGCTCAGGGTCGCGGCCTTGGCGCCCACTTCACCCCCGGACACCGGGGCATCAAGGTAGGTAGCGCCGGTGGCGTTGATCTTCTCGGCAAAGGCTTTGGTGGCAGTAGGGGAAATCGAACTCATGTCGATCACCACCTTGTTCGGGCCCACGCCCTGGGCAACGCCGTTGTCCCCGAACAGTACGCTGTCGACCTGTGGGGTGTCCGGGACCATGACGATGATGAACTCGGCTTCCTGGGCCACCTCCTTGGGGTTGGCCAGGGCCACGGCGCCGTCGGCGATCAGGTCGGCTGGAGCTGCATCGTGGTGGGTGGAGACGAACAGGCTGTGCCCTGCTTTTTGCAGGTTCTGGGCCATGGGCTTGCCCATGATGCCGGTGCCGATGAAACCGATTTTAGCCATCAGAAATTACCTCTTTTATCGTTGTTCGCGTTCCCGGTGGGATTCAGATCGCGTTGTGCGTTTTCAGCCAGCCCAAGCCCGCTTCGGTGGTGGTCTTGGGCTTGTATTCCGCGCCCACCCAGCCCTGGTAGCCGATGCGGTCCAGGTGCTCGAACAGGAAGCGGTAGTTGATCTCGCCAGTACCCGGCTCGTGACGGCCCGGGTTGTCGGCCAGCTGGATGTGGTTGATCGACTGCAGATTGGTTTCCATGGTGCGCGCCAGGTCACCTTCCATGATCTGCATGTGGTAGATGTCGTATTGCAGGAACAGGTTGTCGCTGCCCACTTCGGCCTGAATGGCCAATGCCTGCTCGGTGGTGTTGAGGTAGAAGCCCGGAATGTCGCGGGTGTTGATCATTTCCATGACCAGGCGAATACCGGCGGCCTGGAGCTTGTCGGCGGCATAGCGCAGGTTTTCCACGAAGGTCTTGCGCACGGTGGCGCAGTCCGGGCCGTCTGGGCGAATCCCAGCCAGGGCGTTGACCTGGGTGTTGCCCAGCACCTTGGCGTACTCGATGGCCTTGTCGACACCTGCACGGAATTCTTCGACGCGATCGGGGTGGCAGGTGATGCCACGCTCACCCTTGGACCAATCCCCCGCGGGAAGATTGAACAGCACCTGGGTCAGGCTGTGAGCCTTGAGCTGCGCCTGGATTTCGGCAGCGCTGAAATCGTAGGGGAACAGGTATTCGACACCACTGAAACCGGCGTCGGCGGCGGCCTTGAAGCGGGCCAGGAAGTCCTGCTCGGTGAACAGCATGGACAGGTTGGCAGCGAAGCGAGGCATGGTTGTCTCCTTGCGTTGAGAGCCCCGGGCCAGCCGGGGCGTCAGGCGATCAGTCCAGCAGCGAGATGGCGGTCGGCGCATCGTTGCCGACCAGGGCGAGGTCTTCGAACTCGTTGACCGCGTTGATCTCGGTGCCCATGGAAATGTTGGTAACCCGTTCAAGAATGATCTCGACCACGACCGGCACGCGGAACTGCTCGGCCATTTGCCGTGCTTTTAGCAGGGCAGGGGCGATGTCGGCCGGCTCGAATACCCGCAGGGCCTTGCAGCCCAGGCCTTCGACCACGGCGACGTGATCGACGCCATAGCTGGCAGCGTCGGTGGCGTTGATGTTCTCGAACGCCAGTTGTACACAGTAGTCCATGTCGAAACCACGCTGGGCCTGGCGAATCAGCCCCAGATAGGCGTTGTTCACCAGCACGTGGACGTAGGGCAGGTTGAACTGCGCCCCGACGGCCAGTTCCTCGATCATGAACTGGAAGTCGTAGTCGCCCGACAAGGCCACGACCTGGCGCGTGGGGTCGGCCTTGACCACACCCAGTGCCGCAGGGATGGTCCAGCCCAGTGGGCCGGCCTGGCCGCAGTTGATCCAGTGCCGTGGCTTGTACACGTGCAGGAACTGCGCACCGGCGATCTGCGACAGACCAATGGTGCTGACATAGCAGGTGTCCTTGCCGAACACCTGGTTCATCTCCTGGTACACGCGCTGGGGCTTGACCGGCACGTTGTCGAAATGGGTCTTGCGCTGCAGGCTGGCCTTGCGCTGCTGGCAGTCTTCAAGCCAGGCCTGGCGGCACTTGAGTTTGCCAGCGGCCTGCCATTCCCTGGCGACTTCCAGGAACACCTCCAGGGCCTTGCCGGCATCGGAAACGATCCCCAGGTCTGGGGTGAACACGCGACCGATCTGGGTCGGCTCGATATCCACATGCACGAATTTACGGCCTTCGGTGTACACGTCCACGGAACCGGTGTGGCGGTTGGCCCAGCGGTTGCCGATGCCCAGTACCAGGTCGGACTTGAGCAGGGTGGCGTTGCCATAGCGGTGGGAGGTTTGCAGGCCGACCATCCCGACCATCAGCGGGTGGTCATCCGGGATGGTGCCCCAGCCCATGAGCGTCGGGATCACTGGCACACCGGTCAATTCGGCGAATTCGACCAGTTTGTCGCTGGCGTCGGCGTTGATGATGCCGCCGCCTGCCACCAGCAAGGGCCGTTCGGCCTCGTTGAGCATGGCAAGGGCCTTTTCCGCCTGGACGCGCGTGGCGGAAGGCTTGTGCACGGGCAGCGGTTCATAGGCGTCGATGTCGAACTCGATTTCAGCCATCTGCACGTCGAATGGCAGGTCGATCAGTACCGGGCCGGGCCGGCCGCTGCGCATTTCGAAGAACGCTTTCTGGAACGCATACGGCACCTGGCCAGGCTCCAGCACGGTGGTTGCCCACTTGGTGACGGGCTTGACAATGCTGGTGATGTCCACGGCCTGGAAGTCCTCCTTATGCAGGCGGGAGCGTGGCGCCTGGCCAGTGATGCACAGGATCGGAATGGAGTCGGCACTGGCGCTGTAAAGGCCGGTGACCATGTCCGTGCCCGCCGGGCCGGAGGTGCCGATGCACACACCGATGTTGCCGGGGTTGGCACGGGTGTAGCCCTCTGCCATGTGCGAGGCGCCTTCGACGTGGCGAGCGAGGACGTGATCGATGCCACCCACTTTCTTCAGGGCTGAATACAACGGGTTGATGGCAGCCCCTGGGATGCCGAACGCAGTCACCACGCCTTCACGGCGCATGACCAGTACGGCTGCATCGATTGCTCTCATTTTGCTCATGATTTGTGCCTCATCGATTTTGTAATTGTATACAACCTGCGTTGCGATTCAGTGTATTCATGCTCAGGTGATCCGGTCAATGGGTTTTGATCGGGCAAGTCGATGCGGCCGTGAAATAGGGTGCTTGCGCTATCGAATACGATTGAATCTAAATATTGTATACAAAAATATTTTCAGTTGTGTTCTATTGCGGTATCGGTTTTCAACTGCCCTCAGGGCTTCTCACAATAAAAAGAGGACCTTCCCATGAATGCTTTGAACCTGAACCTGGCGCTGAGCCTGGTAAACGCCGCATTGGCTGCCGGGCGTACCATCCAGGCGGCGCCGCTGACGGTGGCGGTGCTCGATGCCGGTGGGCACTTGCTTGCCTTGCAGCGTGAAGACGGGGCGAGCCTGATCCGACCCGAGGTCGCCACGGGCAAAGCCTGGGGTGCGATAGCACTGGGCAAGGGCTCGCGTCTGCTGGCGCTGGATGCGCAGCAACGGCCGGCCTTCTTCGCCGCGCTCAACGGGTTGGGCGAACGGGCGGTCGTGCCGGCGCCAGGCGGTGTGCTGGTGCGTGATCAGGATGGGCGGGTGCTGGGGGCGGTGGGGATCAGCGGGGACACATCGGATATCGACGAGCAGTGTGCGATCAGTGCCATCGAGGCGCTGGGGCTGCGCGCCGATGCGGGCGCGGTGGCCTGACCCGCATCAACTGCCGTTGCTCGATGCCCCAGCCCCCAGAGGACCTGGGACGGGGCAGGGCAAACGGCAAGGCGGTACTGCTCAGGCCGGCTCGGGTTCGCAGCCTTTGAGCACCATGCGGATGATGGTTTCGGCCGCCGCGTCGTAGTCGCTGTCGGCCAGCTTGGCCTTGCCGGTCACTGCCGAGATCTGCCAGTCGAAATCAGCGTACGTCTGGGTTGCCGCCCAGATGCTGAACATCAGGTGATGCGCATCGACGTGGGCGATCTGGCCGCGGTCTATCCAGTGCTGGATGCACTCGATGTTGTGCCGCGCCTGCTCGTTGAGCTGTTCGACCTGGCTGGGCGACAAATGCGGGGCGCCGTGCATGATTTCGCTGGCGAACACCTTCGACGCATGGGGCAGGTCGCGGGAGATGCGGATCTTGGAACGAATGTAGGCGCTCAGCACCTCGCGAGGATCGCCATCGGCGTTGAACGGGGTGGAGGCCTGCATGATCGGCGCGATGATGCTTTCCAGCACCTCGCGGTACAGGTTGTCTTTGGACTTGAAGTAGTAGTAGACGTTGGGTTTGGGCAGGCCAGCCTTGGCGGCAATATCGCTGGTTTTGGTGGCTGCGAAGCCCTTGTCGGCGAATTCCTCGCTGGCCGCGCGCAGGATCAATTCCTTGTTGCGCTCGCGAATGGTGCTCATGGTCAGGGATTTTCCTCGTGTCAGGCCACCTCTAGGCTCTGTGTGAAAAGCCTTGATACTCGGTGATGCTGCGTTGAAAACAGCCTCGGAATGCTCATTTACAACCCGTAAACTCCGCTTCCTCGGCTGTTTTCGCCTTGCCTGACCTTCGTCTCAAGACTTTTCACACAGAGCCTAGGAGGCAGCCGGCATGGTAGCACCGTGCCCAAGGGCGGCTCAAGGCAGCGGCTTTGGGCAGGGCCTTTGCATCTAGTCGCGCGCGTGGGCGCTAGCGCAGCAGGTTGGTCTTCGCCAGGTCCAGCACTTCGTCGCCGCGCCCGCTCATCACGGCCTTGAGCATGTACAGGCTAAAGCCCTTGGCCTGCTCCAGCTTGATCGCCGGCGGCATGACCAGCTCTTGCGTGGCGGTGACCACATCGACCAGTACGGGGCCGTCGTGGGCCAGGGCACGGCGCAGGGCCTGCTCCAGGTCTTCGGAGCGCTCGACGCGAATGCCCAGAATGCCCATGGCATTGGACATGGCGGCGAAGTCGGGGTTGTGCAGGTCGGTGCCGGTATCCAGGTAACCGGCAGCCTTCATTTCCATGGCGACGAAGCCCAGTGACGCGTTATTGAACACCACCACCTTCACGGGCAGCTTGAGCTGGGCGAGCGAGATGAAGTCACCCATCAGCATGCTGAACCCACCGTCGCCACTCATCGAGATCACCTGGCGCCCCGGGAAGGCCGCCTGTGCGCCCATGGCCTGTGGCATGGCGTTGGCCATCGAGCCGTGGTTGAACGAGCCGACCAGGCGACGCTGGCCATTCATCTTCAGGTAACGCGCCGCCCAGACCGTGGGCGAACCGACGTCGGCGGTGAAGATCGCGTCTTCGCTGGCCAGTTCGCTGAGCAGGCGCGTGACGTATTGTGGGTGAATCGGCCGGTCACCCTTGGAGGGTACCGCCAGATCGTCCAGCCCCTGCCGCGCCTTGCTGTAGGCGTTGAGTGCATCATCCAGGAAGCGCCGATCGGTCTTGCGCGTCAGGCGTGGCAGCAAGGCGTTGAGGGTTTCGCCGACATCGGCAGCGATGCCCAGCGATAACGTGGCGCGTCGTCCCAGCGCTTGCGGATCACGGTCGACCTGCACGATCTTGGCGTCGTTTGGGAAAAACTGCCGGTAGGGGAAGTCGGTGCCCAGCATCACCAGCGTGTCGCAGCCGAGCATCGCGTGGTAACCGGAACTGAAGCCGATCAAGCCCGTCATGCCGACATCGAAGGGGTTGTCCCATTCCACATGCTCCTTGCCGCGCAACGCATGGACCACCGGTGCGCCGAGTGCATCGGCCAGGGCCACGACTTGGTCATGCGCACCGGCGCAGCCGCTGCCGCACAGCAGGGTCACCTTGTGGCTGTCCTGCAACAACTCGGTCAGGCGCTGCAGATCGACTTCCGTAGGCAGGATGCGTGGCTGCTGCAGGGAAGGCCAGGCCGCCGGTTTCTGCTCGACCTCTAGCAGCGATACGTCACCGGGAATCACCACCACCGCCACACCGCGATTGAGAATGGCCGAGCGCATGGCCCGGTGCAGCACCTGCGGCATCTGCGCAGGGTTGCTGACCAGTTCGATGAAATGGCTGCATTCCTTGAACAGTTCTTGCGGATGGGTTTCCTGGAAGTAGTTCAGGCCAATCTCCGAGGAGGGGATCTGCGCGGCGATGGCCAGCACGGGCACCCGGTTGCGGTGGCAGTCGAACAGGCCATTGATCAAGTGCAGGTTGCCCGGCCCGCAACTGCCAGCGCACACCGTCAACTCACCGGTGACCGCCGCCTCGGCACCGGCGGCGAAGGCGGCGACTTCCTCATGGCGCACGTGCATCCATTCGATGCTGTCCATGCTGCGCAGGGCGTCGGTCAGGCCATTGAGGCTGTCGCCGGTCAGGCCCCAGATACGTTTGATACCGGCCTGTTCGAGGGTCGAGGCCAACTGCTGGGCCATGTTGAGCTTTGCCATGAATACTCCTGGTGCGAATGAAAGGGTGTGATCGATGGGATAGAGACAGGCGCTTGGCCATGACTGTTCGTTTGCGTCCATGAACGAATCGTCATGCGCGCTGCCCCGTGCCTGACGCTGCCCTGAACCCCCTCTGCTGCCGACAGGCCACGGCACACACGCCCGGCAGAACTGTTCAGCCACCGGCCGGTCTGTATGCCATCGTGATTGCCCTGGGAGCACGTCTGGCTATTCAGGCGTTTCAGGATGATGAAATCGCACGCGTCTACTAAGGGTGAATGGAATGGCTGGCAGCAGTTTTTTTGCGTTGTTGGATGACATCGCGGCCCTGTTGGATGACATCTCGTTGATGACCAAGGTCGCGGCCAAGAAGTCGGCCAGCGTGCTGAGCGATGACTTGGCCGTTAACGCCGAGCAAGTGACGGGCATGAAGGCCGATCGCGAACTGCCGGTGGTATGGGCGGTATTCAAGGGCTCTCTGAAGAACAAGGCCATCCTGGTGCCCTGCGCCCTGATCCTCAGTGCGGTCCTGCCGGCAGCGGTCAAATGGCTGCTCATGGCCGGCGGCCTGTATCTGTGCTACGAGGGCTTCGAGGCGATCAAGGACAAGTTTTCTCGCAGCGAGCATGGCGCCAAGGCGCAAGGAAAAAATGCGCTTCCCAAAACCCCCGAGGAACTGGCCGCGTATGAGCAACGCAAGATCAAAGGGGCGATCAAGACCGACTTCATTTTGAGCGCGGAGATCATCGTCATCACCCTCAACGTGGTGGCTGAGGCTGCGCTGTACCAGCAGATCCTGACCTTGGTTCTGATCGCCCTGGTCATGACGATGGGCGTCTATGGGCTGGTCGCTGGCATCGTGCGACTGGACGACGCAGGGTTCGCCTTGGCGAAATCCAAGGCCCAGGGTATGTGGGGCCGTGCGGTCAGAAAGTTGGGTGAAGTGCTGGTGTCGGCCGCGCCTTTCCTGATGAAGGCGCTGTCCTGGATCGGAACGGTCGCGATGTTCTTGGTCGGCGGAACATTCATTGCCGAAGGCATTGCACCCCTGGAGCATGTCATCGAAGGCTGGATTGCGCACAGCGGAAGCTGGGAAGCGGTTGCCAAGCACGTCGTGTTCGGGGTTGTCGGGGCTGTCGCCGGAGGCCTGGCGGCACTGGTGGTCGGCGGATTCTCTTGGGTTCGCGCACGCGCGACCGGTTGAGCGACGACGCCTCGGCAAAGGGGCCGGCTCGCGGCCCCGCGATCATGCCGTGATCAGAACAGCACCTTGACCAGGAAGCTCATGGTGTTCTGGTCGGTGGTGAAGGCGCCGGAGTCCTTGATGCCGTACTTGTTCTTCCAATAGTCGTACTCAACACCCACGTACAGCTGCTTCTCGCCCAGGTGCATGGCTTTGCCCAGGTCATACTTGATCTGCGGGTTGAAGTGCAGGTTGGCGTGGTAGGTGCCACGGCGGTTTTCATCGTTGTCCACCACCCAGTCCATGAAGCCATCGATCAACACGTCGGAGGAGCCGACCGGGATGGTGTAGGCCCACACCGGGGTGATCTGCCAGACATTGTCGCCAGGGCGGCTGCCATCGGTGGTGCGCTGGTAGAAGTTCAGCTGGAAGTAGTCAAAGCCTGGGATGTCCAGGTCGAAGCCGGGGCCGATCAGGTAGGCTTCCGTGTCGCCCTCGCCAAACTCATAGGTCATGGCCAGCAGCACGTCCTTGACCGGGCCGAAGGACAGCTTCTGGTCGAAGATCTTGTTGAAAGACAGGCGCGGGCTGATCTCGCCGTAGTAGGTGTTGGGACCGTTGCCGGCGTCCTTCTGGCCTTGGTAGAAGATCTTGTCGACGAACAGGAAGTTATCGCCGTACTTCCAGCCGTCGGCGTGCTCGAAGGTCAGGGTCTGTTGGGTCGACGGGTTGACCTTGAAGTTCTTGCCCCACAGGTAGGTCAGGCTGTTGCTCTGCCACTGCAGCAGGTCGCCGGCGAAGGTGGTGCCACAGGCCAGCAGGCCGCCGGCGAGGATCAGGCTGTTGATGGTACGCATTGCGGATGTCGCTCCCTTGGTTGATCTGTTGTCAGCGCTCGGTGTTGGCGCTTTTTCTGTCTTTTTAGTCAGCTTTTTTCGATGGGCCACAGCTGTCTGGCAAGGGTTGAGCCAACTTTCTCCCGGTTGGCGAAACCGTCCTGCTCGACGTCGTTCTGAACGGATGAAAAGGGTCTTTCAGGCTGGCAACACGTTGGCCAACCGCCCGAATTCATTGACTGAGCGGTCAGTAAACGCAGGCAGAATCCGTTCTGCCCTGATCGAGGGGGCGCGCAGATTACTGGCTTGCGCGCCTGGCCTCAAGTGCTCCGTCGTGGAGCATGGTGGAGCAAACCTGTGCATGTGGTCAGGTTGTCAGAAGTGTACCTTGATCAAGGCACTGGCCACGCTCTGATTGCTGTCCAGGGCGCCCCGGCTGTCGATGCCGTATTTGTCCTTCCAGTAGCTGTACTCCAAGCCCACGTACAGCTGCTTGTCACCCAGGCTAAGCGCCTTGCCCAGGTCGTATTTCACCTGCGGGTTGAAGTGCAGGTTGGCGTGGTAGGTGCCCCGTCGGTTCTGGTCGTTGTCAGTCACCCAGTCCATATAGCCGTCTATCAGAATGTCGGACTTGCCCAGTGGCACCGTGTAGGACCAAGCGGGTGTGATCTGCCATACGTTGTCGCCGGGGCGGCTGCCTTCGGTATTGCGCACGTAGAAATTGAGCACGAAATAGTTGAAGCCTGGCACGTCGAGGTCAAAGCCTGGGCCGATCAGGTAGGCTTGATTGTCACCTTCGCCACGCTCGTAGGTCATGGCCAGCAGCACGTCCTTGACCGGGCCGAACGCGAGCTTGCGGTCGAGGATCTTGCCCAGCGAGAAACGAGGGCTGAACTCGCCGTAGTAGGTGGTCACCCCTTTGCCGGGGTCGGCCTTGCCGTTGTAGAAAATCTTGTCGACGAACAGGAAGGTGTCGCCGTATTTCCACTTGTTGGCGTGCTCGAACGTGAGCGTCTGCTGGATGCCAGGGTTGATCTTGAAATCCTTGCCGTACAGGTAGGTCAGGCTCTCGCCGTGCCATTGCAGCCATTGGCCGGCCTGGCTCGGTACGCTGGCCAGCAGGCTGGTGCCCAGCAACAAGGCTGTGGGGATGTGGTTCATGTGACAGCTCCCGGATGTTGTTCTTGTGGGTTGTCAGGCGCGTGCGCGCCCCGGGCGGCCCACGCGGGGTGGGCCGACGGCACAGCAGTGATTCAGGCGTAAAGCACGGGCGGGCAGGGCGCCGCCCGTTGGCTCAGTGGGGGTGGCAGGGCGCGTTGTGCGCCGCGCGGTCCGCGCCGCCGAGAATGTTGAACAGCACGTTGAGCACCAGTGCACTGACCGTGGCCATGGCGATGCCGCTATGGGTGATGGGCTCCATCCACTGGGGCATCTGAGCGAAGAATTCCGGCCGTACCACCGGGATCAGGCCGAAACCGACGCTGACCGCCACCAGCAACTGGTTGCGCCGATCCCCGATGTCCGCTTCCTGAAGGATCTTGATGCCAGTGGCAGTGACCATGCCGAACATGGCAATGGACGCGCCGCCGAGCACCGCTGGCGGAATCGAGGCGATCAGGTAGGCCGCCTTGGGCAGCAAGCTGAGCACCACCAGCAAGCCGCCGGCCACCACCGTGACGAAACGGCAGCGTACGCCGGTCATCTGCACCAGGCCGATGTTCTGGGCGAACGAGGAATGGGTGAAGGTGTTGAAAAAACCTGCGATGAAGGAAGCGCCAGCGTCGCACAGCAGCCCGCGGCGCAGCATGCCTGGGGTGACTTCGCGGTCGGTGACCTTGCCCAAGGCCAGGAACATGCCGGTGGACTCGACGAAGATGATCACCACCACCAGGCACATCGACAGGATCGGGGCCAGGCTGAAGGTGGGCATGCCAAAGTGCAGCGGGGTGACCACCTGCAACCAGGGCGTGGCCCCCAGGCCCGAGAGGTCGACCATGCCGATCGATCCCGCCAGCAGGTAACCCAGGCCCATCCCCACCAGCACCGACACGTTGACCCAGAAGCCCCGCATGAAGCGGTTGATCAACAGAATCACTGCCAGCACCAGGCCGGCGACCAGCAGGTAGATCGGTGAGCCGAAGGTGGTCGCTTGCTGGCCGCCTCCGGCCCAGTTCACCGCCACGGGGAACAGCGACAGGCCGATGGACGTGATCACCGTGCCGGTCACCAGCGGCGGGAAAAACCTCACCACCTTGGACATGAAGGGCGCGACCAGCATGCCGAAGAAGCCTGCGGCAATGGTGGCCCCGAAGATACCCTGCAGGCCCACGCCGGGCATGCCGGCCATGGCCACCATGCTGCCAACGGCGGCAAAACTGGCCCCCATCATCACGGGCATGCGAATGCCCACCGGGCCGATGCCCAGCGATTGCACCAGGGTGGCGACCCCAGCGACCAGCAGGTCGGCGTTGATCAGAAAGGCGACTTCTTCGCGGGACAGGCCTGCGGCCTGGCCGATGATCAGCGGTACCGCGATGGCGCCACCGTACATCAGAAGCACATGTTGCAGGCCAACCAGAAAGAGCTGGAACAGGGGCAGGGGCTGTCGCGGCGGCGCTACCGGGATAGACGCCTTGAATGACTCGGACATGCAGCACCTCGAGTTTTGTTTTTATTCTCGGATCCAAGCGGCGGGCGAGCCCAAGGTTCAAGCGGCGATCTTCGATTTGAAGATCGCGTTGCTTTAAGCCTAGGCCAGCGCCTGCGCTCGATGCTTGCGTACGACGTTATGCGGTGTAGCCAATTGCGGTCAGTTGACAGGCGCGCCCTTGGCGATCCAGTCGCCTACCAGCTTGCGCTCTTCGGTGGTCATCTGGGTGATGTTGCCCAGCGGCATGATCTGGCTGGCAACCGCTTGCGCTTGGATGCGCGCGGCCTGGGCCTGGATCTGTTGCGGGGTGTCGAACATCACGCCACCTGGGGCGGCACTGAACAGTGGGCTGGTCGGCTTGGAGGAGTGGCACACGGTGCAGCGTTCCTGGATGACGTGGTGGATCTTCTCGAAGCTGTCACCGCCGGCCTGCGCCGTCGCCTCGCCCGGCACTGCCGGTTCGGCGGGCTTGGCCGCGTCTTCGGCGCGGCGTTCGGCCGCCGTCTTGCCGCCCACGGCCGTGGCTGGCAACGGCTGGTACTCGATCTTGGCAGCGGCCTGTTCCGGGCTGACCGGCATCGGCTTGGGACCTGTGACATAGGCCAGGCAGATCATGGCCAGGGCGCCGACCGGCAGCGTCCAGGCGTACTTGTTGCTGTCGTGGCGGGTGTTGAAGTAGTGACGGATCAACACCGCCGCCACTGCGATCCCCGCCAGGATCAGCCAGTTGTACTGGCTGCCGTAGGTGCTGGGGAAGTGGTTGCTGATCATGATGAACAGCACCGGCAGCGTGAAGTAGTTGTTGTGGCGTGAACGCAGCAGGCCCTTGGCCGGCAACACCGGGTCCGGGGTCTGGTTGTTCTCGATGGCAGCCACCAGCTGGCGCTGGGCCGGCATGATGATGCGGAACACGTTGCCGACCATGATGGTGCCGATGATCGCGCCCGTGTGCAGGTAGGCCCCACGGCCGCTGAACACCAGGCTGAAGCCCCAGCAGGCGGCAATGATCAGCACGAACAGCACCGCACCCAGCAGGGCAGGGCGCTTGCCCAGGGGCGAGTCGCAGAGGAAGTCGTAGACGAACCAGCCCACGACCAGCGACCCGATACCGATCGCCACGCCCTCGGCGCCGCTGAGGGTGCTGCCCGGTGCCAGCAGGTACAAGGTGGGGTTCCAGTAGAACACCACACACAGCAGGGCAATGCCGGACATCCAGGTGAAGTAGGCTTCCCATTTGAACCAGTGCAGGTTCTCGGGCATTTTCGGCGGGGCGAGCTTGTATTTTTCCAGGTGGTAAATACCACCGCCATGGATGGCCCAGAGGTCACCTGACAACCCATCGCGCGGGTTGCTTCGATTCAGGTGGTTCTCCAGCCAGACAAAGTAGAACGATGCACCGATCCAGGCCACGCCGGTGATCATGTGAACCCAGCGAATGCTCAGGTTCAGCCACTCGTGAAGGTGTGCTTCCACAGTATGTACCTCTTGCCGGTCACAGGCGCGGGCAGTGCCCTGGCATGACCGACCTTTTCTTATTGGTGGGGGTTGAGGATCAGCATCTGTTCCTCGCTGAAGTAATGCTCATCGCAGTTGTTGCCAGAACCACTGCGATCAACCACCAGGAAGTCATCCCGCTTTTCGATCGTCAGCACCGGATGGTGCCAGACGCCGCGATGGTAATTGACGCCCTGCCTGCCGTTGCTGCGGAAGGCGCGGACCAAGCCTGATACAGGTGCATCGCCAAGTGGCGCGACCACGATCAGAAAGGGGTTGCCGAGCAGCGGAATGAAAGCCTGGCTGCCCAGCGGATGGCGTTCGAGCATGCGCACGGTCAGCGGCATTTCCAACGCGTCGGCGCGGAAAATACTGATGATCGCCTTGTCTTCGGGCTCGGCGGTCTCGACCGTGGCGAGCTTGTGAAAGCGCATGGTCGAGCCGTTGTTGATCATGAAGTGGTCGCTGCCGTCGGTTTCGATCACGTCACCGAAAGGGGCGAAGGCTTCTTTGGTCAGGGGCTCGATCATCAGGGTGCGCATGCGGTTATCTCTTCTATTGTGCTTTGTTCTGTAAAGAATCGTCGGTCGCTTACAGCTGTTGCAGGCGGAACAGGGCGATCTGGTTGATCTGCTTGAGCGCCTCGGCGAATTCGGCCTTGGCATCGTTGTGGATGCGCTGTTCGAACGAGGCCAGGATCTGGTGCCGGTCGCTGCCCTTCACGGCCATGATGAACGGGAACTGGAACTTGGCCTTGTACGCCTCATTGAGCGAGGTGAAGCGCGCAAATTCCTCGGCGGTGCATTGGTGAATACCAGCTCCGGCCTGTTCGTTGGTGCTCGAGGCGGTCAGTTCACCCTGCACGGCAGCCTTGCCGGCCAGGTCCGGGTGGGCGTTGATCAAGGCCAGTTGGTCGGCTTGGGGTGCGCTCAGCAGGATGTCGCTCATACGCTGGTGCAGTGTTTGCACGTTGTCCAGTTCGTCCAGTTGACCGAGGTCGTAGGCCTTCTCGGCGACCCACGGCGAGTGCTCGTAGATGTCGGCGAAGGCGTGGACGAACGCGTCACGGTCAAGGGTGGACGGCTTGAGGGTCTTGAAGGTGGTCATCAGACGGTCTCTTTCTGGTACGGGTGGGTGGCTTGCCAGTGGCGGGCGATGTCGACGCGGCGGGCGAACCATACC
Source organism: Pseudomonas sp. DE0157 (assembly GCF_007678615.1). Classification (NCBI taxonomy): domain Bacteria; kingdom Pseudomonadati; phylum Pseudomonadota; class Gammaproteobacteria; order Pseudomonadales; family Pseudomonadaceae; genus Pseudomonas; species Pseudomonas sp. DE0157. Next base: position 78,401 of record NZ_VEJN01000016.1, on the reverse strand, counting down.
TGCTCGTGGCTTTTGGCGTAGTCGACAAAACGCTTGAGCGCTGCCAGGCGTGCCGGCCGACCGACCAGGCGGCAGTGCAGGCCGATGGAGAGCATCTTCGGCGCCTCGGCGCCTTCGGCGTACAGCACGTCGAAAGCGTCCTTGAGGTACTGATAGAACTGCTCGCCACAGTTGAAGCCCTGCACTTGGGTGAAGCGCATGTCATTGGTGTCCAGGGTGTAGGGAATGACCAGGTGCGGCTTGCCGGTGGGGTTGTTCGGCTCCCAGTAGGGCAAGTCGTCGTCATAGGTGTCGCTGTCGTAGAGAAAGCCGCCTTCTTCCATGACCAGTCGGCGGGTGTTGGGGCCGGTGCGGCCGGTGTACCAGCCCAGCGGGCGTTCGCCGGTGATTTCGGTGAGGATGCGGATGGCTTCGAGCATGTGCTCGCGCTCCTGGGCCTCGTCCATGTACTGGTAGTCGATCCAGCGGTAGCCGTGGCTGCAGATTTCATGGCCGGCCTGGACCATGGCGCGGATCACGTCGGGGTGGCGCTGGGCGGCCATGGCCACGGCGAAGATGGTCAAGGGAATGCCGCTGTCCTTGAACAGTTTGAGCAGGCGCCACACGCCTGCGCGGCTGCCGTATTCGTAGAGCGACTCCATGCTCTGGTTGCGCACGCCCTGCAACGGCTGGGCAGCGACCATCTCGGAGAGAAAGGCTTCGGACTCCTTGTCGCCGTGCAGGATGTTGCGCTCGCCGCCTTCTTCGTAGTTGAGCACGAATGACAGGGCAATGCGGGCGTTGCCTGGCCATTGCGGGTGAGGAGGGTTATTGCCGTAACCGATCATGTCGCGAGGGTAGTCAGCGCTCACTGCAGTCTTCCTTCTTGTACGTGTGGGCAGGGTGGCGGGCCGCGTCGCTGTGTCGCACCACCGGATGCGATGATTGTATACAACTTATGAATTCTTTTGTAAGTCTGAATTTCCGTATTTCTGCCCAGGTGTCGTGTCTGGATACCTTGCAAGAAACCTGCCCACTTGGTCAGCTAAGCGCGATGAAGACGCTATGCCCTGCATTGTTGCCGCTGAAGCCATGGTCTGTTGGCTAATTGGCTGGGCAAGCAAAAAATTGTGTACAATTTTTTTTGAGAATGTCTTAATTATGCGAATTCAAGCCGCACGTTGCCCCGCTTCGGGTCACTGGCGTGCGTACTTGCCCCTGGCAAACAAGAGGCGACAAGCAGATGGGACGTTTGACCACTCACGTACTGGACGCAGCCCATGGCTGCCCAGGCAGCGCAATCAAGGTGGAGTTGTACCGTGTCGAAGGCAGCCAGTTGACGTTGGTCACCTCGGCGCTCACCAACAGCGATGGCCGCGTCGACGCGCCATTGTTGCAAGGCGATGACTACCGTTCGGGTGTTTACCAGCTGCAGTTCAATGCCGGTGACTACTACCGTGGGCGTGGCGTGGCGCTGCCTGAGCAGCCGTTTCTGGATGTGGTGGTATTGCGCTTTGGCATCGATGCGCAGCAGGAGCACTACCATGTGCCGCTGCTGATATCGCCGTACAGTTATTCGACCTACCGTGGAAGCTAGTTGGTCGCTAGAAGAATCTTCGTAGGTCCTTTCGCCCGCTCTCACACTGGCGGGCTTTTTTTCGCCTAAGCCTAGGTGGTTTCGGTACGAATGCTCTGTTGCATATATGCCAGCGACTTGCCGGTCCTGAACAATGCGTGGTCTTCTGCGCCTGCGGCCAACGCACCTAGCAGGTTGAAACTCGTGCCGACCAGGCGCGGTGCTCCCCGTTCCTTCATCCATTCCTGACTGGCCAGTAAATGCGCAGATGTGTTGGAAATGCTAGCGCGTCTAGTGCGATCGGCGATGTCTACATAGACTTGCGCGTGCTCGATGCTCAGGGAATTATCACCGTGGCTGGCCAGGTTGCTGTTGACCACGCCAAGCTTGTGGATGAAAGGCGTACTGGTTGAGAGTTTCCTCGTGTATTCATGGATCACGGCCCGTCCCCCATTAAAACTAGGTATGGACTGCGGGTTTGGCGATAGCGACTTTCGGGTAAGACCCAAGCTTTCGGCCGCGAGCTCATGATTTGACCTCCACCACTTCTTGATTGCGCTGAACGTCACGGGCGCTCGACCCGACGGGTCGGCCATGTTCACCGGATCGTTCTGGCAGTAGGCGTATGGATTGAGCCCACCCTGAGCAAATGGACTCCAGTGGTCAGGGCTCTGCAACCTCATCAGTGTCGGGTCGTAGAGCCGGTGGCCTTTGCCTAGAGGGTACAGGCGGGAAATCGGATCACTGAACTCGCCGTTGAAGCCCAATGAGCTCTTGCTCCATAGGCTATGACCATATGGGGTATAGGTGGATAAGGCAGAGGTAGGTATGTGCATCGGCAGGCCTCCGTAAAGGCTTTCACTTGTAACAAGCACCGATTCGGTTTGCACCTGGCAAAAATCCTAGTTTGATCGATTTGCACGCCAATCGCGCCGGTAATGACAAATGGGCGCCGAAGCGCCCTTGGCTGTTGCGAAAGTTTCAGAGGAAGATGAACTTGGCAATAAAGATCGCACACAGCACCCACAGGCTGGCAGAGATCTCCTTGTGTTTACCCGTACCGGCTTTAAGCGCCACGTAGCTGATGAAACCCAGCGCAATGCCATCGGCTACCGAGAACGTCAGTGGCATCATGATCACGGTGACGATTGCCGGAATGCTGTCGGTCGCCTCGTCCCAGTTGATGTGCGCCATGCTGCCCATCATCAGCATCGCGACGTAGATCAAGGCGCCAGCGGTTGCATAGGCGGGGATCATGCCAGCCAGCGGTGCAAAGAACATGGCAGCAATGAATAGGACGCCCACCACCACAGCCGTCAGGCCGGAGCGCCCCCCGGCGGCCACCCCCGCGGCACTTTCCACATAGCTGGTGACCGGCGGCACGCCGACTACGGCGCCGAACACGCTCGAAGCACTGTCGGCCTTGAGGGCTCTGGACAGGTTCTCGATACGGCCGTCGGGGGCCACCAGGTTCGCCCGCTGTGCCACGCCCATCAGCGTCCCGGCGGTGTCGAACATGTGCACGAACAGAAAGGCCAGGACCACGCTAATCATGCTCACGTTGAACACGCCCGCCACGTCCATGGCCATCCAGGTCGGCGCCAGGCTGGGCGGCATCGACACCACGCCGCCGAACTTCACCAGTCCCAGACCCCAGCCCGCCAGCGTTACGCCGATGATGCTGATCAGGATCGCCCCGAATACCCGCTTGTAGCTGAGGATGGCGATCATCAAAAAGCACATCGCCGCCAGCAGCGGGCCTGGCTCATGCAGCGAACCGAGTTTGATCAGGGTGGCGGGGCTGTCGACGATGATACCTGCGGTCTTCAGGCCGATCAGGCCGAGGAACAGGCCCACCCCGGCGCCCATGGCATGGCGCAGGCTGACGGGGATGCTGTTGAGCAGCCACTCGCGCACCTTGGACAGCGTCAGGAACATGAACAGCACGCCGGAGATGAAGACCGCGCCCAGTGCCGTTTCCCAGTTGTAGCCCATGGTGCCGACCACGGTGTAGGTAAAGAACGCATTGAGGCCCATGCCGGGTGCCAGGCCCACTGGCCAGTTGGCATACAGCCCCATGAGCAGGCAGCCGAGGGCGGCGGCGATGCAAGTCGCCACGAAGGCTGCGCCATGATCAATGCCGGCATCGGCCATGATGTTGGGGTTGACGAAAATGATGTAGGCCATGGTGATGAAGGTGGTCACCCCGGCGATCAGCTCGGTTTTAACGGTACTGCCGTGTTGCCTGAGTTTGAAAATGCGCTCCAGCCAACCCGTGGCGGGCGGTGAAGCGATGTCCAGCGTAGGGACTTCGGTTTTGCGGCTTTCCACAGCGAGTACTCCTCAAGTCTTTCTTGTTGTTATGGAGCCCGTGGTCCTGAGCAATGCACTTGGCGGCTCCGCGAGGGCGGCAACTGGCCAGCAGCATGCAGTGCCGTGGCGCATTGTTGACCGTAAGGTCAGGAAGTTGCCTGAGCGATTATGCTTTTGTGTACAAAGAAAGCAAATACTGTTTTATGTTTTGTATGCTAGGTGAGGTGAACAATCGCTATATGCGTTAAAGCACGCCTGCAGAAACGGCTCAGCCTGTGTACAATGACGCCATACTTTCCTTCGTGCCTCGAGAGCCCATGAACGAACAGCTGCAACCCCTGAAAAAACCCGCGCGTGCTGGCAAGGCCGGTCGCAGTGGTACCCAGGACGACATTGTCTATGCGCACATCTTCGAGGCCATCCTGGAGCAACGTCTGGCGCCGGGCACCAAGCTCAGCGAAGAGGCGCTGGGCGAGATTTTCGGCGTCAGCCGCACCATCATCCGCCGGGCCCTGTCACGGTTGGCCCACGAGAGCGTGGTGCTGCTGCGGCCCAATCGGGGCGCCGTGGTCGCCAGCCCAACCGTGGAGGAGGCGCGCCAGGTGTTCTTCTCGCGGCGCATGGTCGAGCGTGCCATCACCGAGCTTGCCGTGGAGCACGCCACCGCCGAGCAGCTGGCCGAGCTTCGGCAGATGGTCCGCGAAGAGCGCGACAGTTTTTCCCGAGGGGATCGCGGCGCCGGCATCCGGCTGTCCGGCGAGTTTCACCTCAAGCTTGCCGAAGCGGCGGGGAATGCGCCGCTGGTGAGCTTCCAGCGCAGCCTGGTATCGCAGACCTCGCTGATCATCGCCCAGTACGAGAGCGGCAATCGTTCCCACTGCTCGTACGACGAGCATCTGCAGCTGATCGATGCCATCGAGGCGCGTGACGCCGCCCAGGCAGTCAGCCTGATGATGCATCACATGGACCACATCGACAGCAAGCTGAACCTGGACGAGGAGAGCGCCTCGGACGATCTGCATGCGGTGTTCTCCCATCTGCTGAAAAAGCCCAAGCTCACGGTCAAGAACTGACCGTTCGCCTGGGCTCGCATCAGCGCGACCCTTACCTTTCGCGCTGATGCACGCAACGCCCGGCCGCATAGGTTTCACGAACCGTGCGGTCGTCGCCTAGGGTGGTCAGCACGAACAACGTCTCCTCGATGCTTCTGGACTGCTGCAGGCGATAGTCCAGCAGCGGCGTTGCCTTGTAGTCCAGCACCACAAAGTCCGCGTCATTGCCCGGGCGCAGGCTGCCGATCCGGTCATCCAGGCGCAGCGCGCGCGCACCGCCCAGGGTCGCCAGGTAGAGCGACTTGAAAGGGTGCAGGCGTGCGCCTTGCAGCTGCATCACCTTGTATGCCTCATTGAGCGTGTTGAGCAGCGAGAAGCTGGTACCGGCGCCTACGTCGGTGCCCAGGCCGACATTGACCTTGAAGCGCTCCGCCTGAGGCAGATTGAACAGCCCGCTGCCCAGGAACAGGTTGGAGGTGGGGCAGAACGCGACCGCCGAGCCCGTCTCGGCCAGGCGCTGGCATTCTTCGTCGCACAGGTGCACGCCATGGGCGAAGACCGAGCGCTCGCCCAGCAGTTCGAAATGGTCGTACACATCCAGGTAGCCCTTCTGTTCCGGGAACAGCGACTTGACCCAGTCGATTTCCTGAAGGTTCTCCGACAGGTGCGTGTGCAGGTAAACGCCTGGGTGTTCCTTGAGCAGTTGGCCCGCCCGTGCCAGCTGCTCAGGCGTGCTGGTCGGTGCGAAACGCGGGGTGACGGCATAGTGCAGGCGGCCTTTGCCATGCCAGCGCTCGATCAGCGCTTTGCTTTGGGCGTAACCGGACTCGGCGGTGTCGGTCAGGTAATCGGGGGCGTTGCGGTCCATCATCACCTTGCCAGCGATCAGACGCAGGTCCAGGCGCTCGGCTGCTTCGAACAAGGCGTTGACCGATTCGGAGTGCACACTGCCGAACACCAGGGCGGTGGTGGTGCCGTTACGCAGCAGCTCCTTGAGGAAGATCTGCGCCACCTGGTCGGCATGGTCCTTGTCGGCAAATTGCTTCTCGCAAGGGAAGGTGTAGGTGTTCAACCAGTCCAGCAACTGCTCCCCGTAGGAGCCGATCATGCCGGTCTGGGGGAAGTGGATGTGGGTGTCGATGAACCCTGGGGTGATCAATGCGTCCTGGTAGTGCTCTACCGGTATGTCGGCGTCCAGGGTCGGCAACAAGTCGCTGGCATGGCCCACGGCCTGGATGCGTCCGTCGTCGATCACAAGCACGCCGTCTTCGAAATACTCATGGGAAGCGTCCAGGCCTACCTCGGCCGGGTCGGCGATGCTGTGCAGGATGGCGGCTCGGTAGGCTTTGCGGGTAACGGTCATATCTCACTCGTCAAATGGCTTGGCTGCGCCGTGAAGGCGGCAGCAACTGGGCAATGGGGCCGGCGTTGGCGGCAGCGTCGTGCTGGCCGAAGCGGGCGTTGTAGGTGGCGATGATTTCGCCGGCGATGGACACGGCGATTTCGATGGGCAGCTTGCCCTTGACCTCGGTCAGGCCCATCGGGCACCGCATGCGCGCCACCAGGGCGGGGTCGAACCCGCGCTCGCGCAGGCGATGCTCGAACTTGACTCGCTTGGTCTTCGAGCCGATCAGGCCGAACCAGGTGAAATCGTTGCGCTTGAGGATGGCAGCGGTCAGCTCCAGGTCGAGCTGATGGTTATGGGTCATGACGATGCAGTAGCTGCCCGGCGGCAGGTCTGCCACTTCATCGACCGGTTCCTCGCTGACCACGCGCGTCACGCCGGCGGGAATCTGGGCAGGGAATTCCTGCTCGCGCGAATCGATCCAGCGCACCCGGCAGGGCAGCGCGGCGAGCAAGGGTACCAGAGCCCGGCCGACATGGCCCGCGCCGAACACGGCGATCTGCGCCTGCACGGCGGCCATGGGTTCGAACAACAACACCGTCATACCCCCGCAGCACTGGCCGAGGCTGGCGCCAAGACTGAAGCGTTCCAGGTGCGGGGTACCGCGGTGCTCGCCGAGCATCTGCCGGGCGATGTGCAGCGCCTTGTATTCCAGATGGCCGCCGCCGATGGTGTCGTATGATCCGCAGGCGCTGACCACCATTTTCGAACCGGCATTGCGCGGGGTGGAGCCGCGTTCTTCGATGATGGTCACCAGTACGCAGGCCTCGCCGCGGGCTTGGTGTTCGGCCAGGGCGTTGATCCATTGGTGCATGATGCAAGATCCTCATCTATGGGTGCCTGTTCGGGCCTTCTCGCCGACTTGCCGGCAATGGGCCCGAACAGGCAACGCACCTTCAATTGTTCACTGCGTCCAGTTCCTGCACCGCAGGTTGCAGGGTGGCCGCCTTGCGCATCTGCTCACAGCCCCACAACACCCGCTCCGGCGTGGCAGGGGCATCTATGTTCGGTTGCACGCGGTAGTCGGCAAGGCTGGCCACCGCATCCTTGATCGCGCACCAGGCGGCGATCCCGAGCATGAACGGCGGCTCGCCCACGGCCTTGGAATGGAACACCGTGTCCTCCGGGTTCTTGCGGTTCTCCACCAGCTTGACCCGCATGTCCAGCGGCATGTCGGCCACCGCTGGAATCTTGTAGCTGGCCGGGCCGTTGGTCACGAGTTTGCCCTTGGCGTTCCACACCAGCTCCTCGGTGGTGAGCCAGCCCATGCCTTGAATGAATCCTCCCTCGACCTGTCCGATGTCGATGGCCGGGTTCAGCGAGTCGCCCACATCGTGCAGGATGTCGGCGCGCAACATCTTGTATTCGCCGGTCAGGGTGTCGACGATCACTTCCACGCAGGCCGCGCCAAAGGCGTAGTAGTAGAAGGGGCGCCCCCGTGCCTGGCTGCGGTCATAGAAGATCTTTGGCGTGCGGTAGAACCCGGTGCTCGATAGCGACACCTGACCGAAATAAGCCTGCTGCACCAACTGCTCGAAGCTGACGATCTGGTCGCGCACACGCACGTGGCCATTACGGAACTCTACGTCCTCCTCGGTGACCTGGTAGTGCCTGGCAGCGAATTCGGTCAAACGTTTCTTGAGAATCTCGGCAGCATGCTGTGCGGCCTTGCCGTTCAAGTCAGCCCCACTGGAAGCAGCGGTAGGGGAGGTGTTGGGTACCTTGTCGGTGTTGGTGGCGGTGATCTGGATCCGGTCGATATCGACCTGGAAGACCTGGGCCACCACCTGCGCCACCTTGGTGTTCAGGCCCTGGCCCATTTCAGTGCCGCCGTGGTTCAGGTGGATGCTGCCATCGGTGTAGATATGGATCAGCGCCCCTGCCTGGTTGAGGAAGGTGGCGGTGAACGAGATGCCGAACTTGACCGGGGTCAGCGCCAGGCCTTTTTTCAGGATCGGGCTGCCGGCATTGAAGCGGCCGATGGCCGCCCGCCGTTCGGCGTAGTCACTGCTGGCTTCAAGCTCGGCGGTCATCTCCTCGAGCATGTTGTGCTCGATGGTCTGGTAATAATGGGTGACGTTGCGCTCTTCCTTGCCATAGTAGTTGGCCTTGCGCACGGCCAGCGGGTCGCGGCCAAGGTGCCTGGCGATGTGGTCCATCACCTGCTCGATGGCGACCATGCCTTGCGGCCCGCCAAAGCCCCGGTAGGCCGTGTTCGACGCGGTGTTGGTCTTGCAGCGGTGCCCGTGGACGGTGGCATCGCCCAGGTAGTAGGCGTTGTCGGAATGGAACATGGCGCGGTCGACGATCGAGCCGGACAGGTCCGGGGAGTAGCCACAGTTGCCGGCCAGGTCCAGGTTGATGCCGTGCAGGCGACCCTGGTCGTCGAAGCCCACGTCGTACTCGACGTAGAAGGGGTGTCGCTTGCCGGTCATGGTCATGTCCTCGACTCGTGGCAAGCGCATCTTCGTCGGTTGCCCGGTCAGGCGGGCGATGACGGCGCACAGGCAAGCCGGGCTCGCGGCCTGGGTTTCCTTGCCGCCAAATCCGCCGCCCATGCGGCGCATGTCCAGCACCACCTTGTTCATGGGCACATCGAGCACTTCGGCCACCAGTTTCTGCACCTCAGTGGGGTTCTGGGTCGAGCAGTAGACGATCATGCCGCCGTCTTCGGTGGGCATCACCGAGGAAATCTGGGTCTCCAGGTAGAAGTGTTCCTGGCCGCCGATGTGCAGGGTGCCTTGCAGGCGATGCGGGGCGCTGGCCAGGGCTGCAGCGCTGTCGCCGCGCTGATGGGTGTGGCTGTCGAGCACGAAGTGCCGCTTGCGCAGCGCCTCGACCACATCGAGCACCGGTTCGAGGTCTTCGTATTCGATGACGGCGGCCATGGCGGCGCGGCGTGCGGTGTCCAGGTCACGTGCGGCCACGGCCAGGACCGGCTGACCGAAGAACTCGACCTTGTCGATGGCCAGCAAGGGATCGCCTGCCACCACCGGGCCGATGTCCTTGAGCCCGGGAATGTCCTGATGGGTGATCGCGATGCGCACCCCTTCGAAGGCGTAGCAGGGCGTGGTGTCGATGCGCAGGATGCGCGCATGGGCACGGTCTGCGGTACGTGCGTAGACGTGCAGCTGGTTGGGGAATTCCAGTCGGTCGTCGATGTACAACGCTTCGCCGGACACGTGCTTGTCGGCGCTATCGTGCTTGACGCTGCGCCCGACCCCGGTGGTCAGGTCCTGGCGGAACAGGTCGGCCATTTCGGCCTGGCTTTTGGGCACATGATGGTTAGACATAAGCGGTCACCCGGGTTTCGATGTGCGGCGTTTGCAGTTCGATAAAGTACTTGCGCAGCAGGTTCTGCGCGGTCAGCAGGCGGTATTGCTGGCTGGCGCGGAAGTCGCTGAGCGGGGTGAAGTCTTCGGCCAGGGCCTGGCAGGCGCGCTCCACGCTGGCCTTGTTCCAGGGTTGGCCCAGCAACGCCGCCTCGCAGGCACGGGCGCGCTTGGGGATGGCCGCCATGCCGCCGAAGGCGATGCGTGCGCCGCTGACCACCCCGTGCTCGATGCTCAGGTTGAACGCTGCGCACACCGCCGAAATGTCATCGTCCAGGCGCTTGGAAACCTTGTAGGCGCGGAACGTCCAGTCGTGCCGGGCGAGGGGTACCAGGATCTTCTCGATGAACTCGCTGTCCTGCCGGGCGGTGATGCGGTAGTCGATGAAATAGGCTTCCAGCGGCATCGTGCGCTGGCGCTCGCCCTGGCGCAGGACCACCTGGGCGTCCAGCGCGATCAACAAGGGCGGTGAGTCGCCGATGGGCGAAGCGTTGCCGATGTTGCCGCCCAGGGTGCCCTGGTTGCGGATCTGCAGCGAAGCGAAGCGATGCAGCAGCGCGCCGAAGTCCGGGTATTGGGCGTTCAACGCCTGGTAGCAGTCAGTGAGCGGGGTAGCGGCACCGATTTCAAGATGGGTGGCGGTCTGCTCGATCCGCTTGAGCTCGGCTACATGCCCCACGTAGATCATCACTGGCAGGGTCTTGTGCATTTGCGTGACTTCCAGCGCCAGGTCGGTACCGCCTGCCAGCAACCGGGCTTCGGGGTGCGAACTGTACAGCTCGGCCAGGTCGGCGACGGTCAGCGGGACCAGGCAACGTTTGTCGCCACTGTTCAGCTCGCCGGTCTGCGACGGTGCAATGGCCTTGAGGCGGGCGATGGTCTGCGCTTGCTGGGCATCGAACTGGTCAGGGCAGGGCTGCCGGCAGCTCTGCTGGGCGGCGTCGAGGATGGGCCGGTAACCCGTGCAGCGGCACAGGTTGCCGGCCAGTGCTTCCTGGGCCTGATGCACGTCGGCACCTTGACTGTTCTTTTGCAGGGCGAACAACGACATCACAAAGCCTGGCGTACAGAAACCGCATTGCGATCCATGGCAGTCCGCCATGGCTTGTTGCACGCTGTGCAGCTGGCCTTGGTGCTTGAGGCCTTCGACGCTGATCAGTTGCTTGCCGTGCAGGCTGGACACGAACGTCAGGCATGAGTTGAGGCTGCGATAGCGCAAGGCATCGTTGCCGGCGTCGTCCTGGGTCAGTTCACCGATCACCACGGTGCAGGCGCCGCAGTCACCGCTGGCGCAGCCCTCTTTGGTGCCGGGTTTGCCCAACTGCTCGCGCAGGTATTGCAGCACGGTCATGTTCGGGTCCAGGGCGTGCTCGCTGCGCAGCTCCTGGTTGACGAGAAACTGGATCACGGGGATGGCCTCGCAATGGTTTTATTGTTGTTGGGCCGACTCTAAGCAACACCTGTCGCGCGGGTCAATGTTTTTCTGACTCAAAGGTCAGGAAATCGTCCGGCGGCCGGCCCACCCTGGTTGATGATGCTTACACCAAGCATAGATCGCGCCGGCCCGGCAGCTGTCCGGGTGGTCAAATAAACCCCGATAGCCCGCTGCGCTTCCCGGGGGCAAGTAGGCTACAATCCGCCCCCTTGTGTCCCGTTCAGTGATTTGAAGGAAAACCATGACGTTCAAGGCCCCGGACAGCCTCGCCGAGCAGATTGCCGATTACCTGGCCGAGCGCATCATCCGCGGCGAACTGGCGCCTGCAGAGCGTATCCAGGAACAGAAGGTGACCCAGGCGCTCAACGTCAGCCGGGGTTCGGTGCGCGAAGCGCTGCTGATCCTTGAACGTCGCCACCTGGTGGCGATATTGCCGCGCCGGGGCGCCCACGTCACCGAGCTGGATGAGCGCAGCGTGCGCAGCCTATGCACGCTCATGAGCGAGTTTTACATCCTGCTGGGCAACGCGGTTGCACAACGCTGGCGCAATGAAGACGAACTGCGCCCGTTTCTGGACATTCAGCAGCGTCTTCAGGTGGCGCATGCCGCACGTGACATTGAGGCGTTCGTGGCCGAGAGCTTCGAGGTGATGCGTGCTGCCTACCCCTTCGCCGACAACCCGTTCCTGCAGGAAACCGTCGAGAACCTGCAGCCAGCCATGAGCCGCGCCTATTACCTGTCCCTGGACCAGCGCCAGGCGAACATGGTCGATTACCTGGGCCTGTTCGGTCACTTGCTCGAGGCGGTGGTGCTGCGCGACTTGCCGCGCATTCGTGAAGTACTTACCGCCTATGGCCAGCGCAGTTGCGAACTGGTACTGGCGGCGCTGGCCCGGCCCTGACCGATGCGCCTCAAATGCATCCGCCTGGCGGGGTTCAAGTCCTTCGTCGACCCCACCACCGTCAACTTCCCAAGCAACATGGCGGCGGTCGTAGGCCCCAATGGCTGTGGCAAGTCCAACATCATCGACGCCGTACGCTGGGTGATGGGCGAAAGTTCGGCAAAGAACCTGCGCGGCGAGTCGATGACCGACGTCATCTTCAACGGCTCCAGCGGCCGCAAGCCGGTCAGCCAGGCCAGCATCGAACTGGTGTTCGACAACAGCGAGACTACCCTTGTGGGCGAGTATGCCGCCTACGCCGAGATCTCGATTCGGCGCAAGGTCACCCGCGACAGCCAGAACAGCTATTACCTCAACGGCACCAAGTGCAGGCGTCGGGACATCACCGATATCTTCCTGGGCACAGGCCTTGGGCCTCGCAGCTACTCGATCATCGAACAGGGCATGATCTCCAAGCTGATCGAAGCCAAGCCCGAGGAACTGCGCAATTTCATCGAGGAAGCGGCGGGTATCTCCAAGTACAAGGAGCGTCGCCGCGAAACTGAAAACCGCATCCGCCGAACCCAGGAGAACCTGGCGCGCCTGACCGACCTGCGCGAGGAGCTGGAACGCCAGCTTGAGCGCCTGCACCGCCAGGCCCAGGCGGCCGAGAAATACCGTGAATACAAGGCGCAGGAACGCCAGCTCAAGGCGCGCCTGGCGGCGTTGCGCTGGCGCGAGCTGGACGAACGGGTTCGTCAGCGTCAGTCGGTGATCGGTAACCAGGATGTGTCCTTCGAGGCGCTGGTGGCCGAGCAGCGCAATGCCGATGCCAGCATCGAGCGGCTGCGTGACGGTCATCATGAGCTGTCCGAGCGCTTCAACCAGGTGCAGGCCCGGTTCTACTCGGTGGCCGGCGACATCGCCCGGGTCGAGCAAAGCATCCAGCACGGCCAGCAACGTTTGCGCCAGTTGCAGGACGATTTCAAGGAAGCCGAACGCACGCGCCAGGAAACCGAATCGCACCTGGGGCATGACCGTACGCTGCTGGCAACTTTGGCAGAAGAACTGGCCATGCTCGAGCCCGAGCAGGCGCTGACCCTGGCGGCTGCCGAAGAAAGCGCTGCCGTGCTGGAAGAGGCCGAATCAGGCATGCACGGTTGGCAGGAGCAGTGGGACACCTTCAACAGTCGCTCGGCTGAACCGCGTCGCCAGGCCGAAGTGCAGCAGGCGCGCTTGCAGCAGTTGGAAAGCGGCTTGGAGCGCCTGGCCGAGCGTCAGCGCAAACTCACCGACGAACAGGTGCAGTTGGGCGAAGACCCGCAAGACGCGGCGATGCTGGAGCAGGTTGAGCAGTTGGCCAGCAGCGAGTTGTCGCTCGAAGCACTGCAACTGGAGGAAGAGGAGGTTATCGAGCGCCTGGAAACGGTGCGCCAGGCGCTGCAGGAGGCCGGGCTGGCTCAGCAACAGGCCCAGGGTGATGTGCAACGCCTGGGCGGGCGCCTGGCATCGCTGGAAGCCCTGCAGCAGGCAGCCCTGGACCCAGGTGCTGGTGTGGGCCAATGGTTGCAGGGGCAGGGGTTGGCAGACTGCCCTCGCCTGGCACAAGCGTTGCGCGTTGAGCCCGGGTGGGAGCTTGCGGTGGAAACCGTGTTGGGCGCCGACTTGCAAGCCGTGCTGGTGGACGACTTCGCACCGTTGGATCTGGCGGGCTTGCAGCAGGGCGATGTGAGCCTGCTGCTCGCGGCTTGCGCCAGCCAGGCGGTGCCTTCCGGCAGCCTGCTGGACAAGGTACAGGGCCCCGTCGACCTGGCGCCATGGCTGGGCCAGGTCAGGCCCGTGGAAGACCTGGCCGAGGCCTTGGCCTTGCGTGCTGCGTTGGGCGAAGGGCAGAGCCTGGTCAGCCGCGATGGCTACTGGGTCGCCCGCCACAGCCTTCGTGTGCGCCGCGGTGGCAGCGGTGAAGGCGGGGTGCTGGCGCGCGGTCAGGAGATCGAGCGGCTCGAGCACAGTCAGCGTGAGCAGCACATCGCCCTGCAGCAGCTTGACCAGCAGCTGCACACCCTGCGTGAACAGCAGCAGCACCTGGAAGCGCAGCGCGAGCAGGTACGCCGTCGCGCCCAGGAAGAAAGCCGCCTGCAAGCCGAACTCAAGGCCAGCTTGTCAGCCAACCGTGCCCGTGCCGAACAGGTCGCGCTGCGCCGCCGCCGTTTGGACGAAGAGCTGGCTGAGCTCGACGAGCAGCGCGCCCTCGAGCATGAGCAACTGGGCGAAGCCCGTTTGCTGTTGCAGGATGCCCTCGAACTCATGGCCCAGGACACCGATCGGCGCGAAGTGCTGCTGGCCCAGCGCGACCGGCTGCGTGAGGGCCTGGACCGCATTCGTCAGGAAGCCAGGCAGCACAAGGACCATGCCCACCAGCTGGCCGTGCGCCTGGGGTCGCTGCGCGCCCAGCATGACTCCACGCGTCAGGCCCTGGAACGCCTGGAACTGCAAGCGGCCCGTCTGAGCGAGCGACAGGAGCAGCTGAGTCTGAACCTGGAGGAAGGGGAGGCGCCGTTGGAGGAGCTGCGGCTCAAGCTCGAAGAGTTGCTGGAACGGCGCATGGGTGTCGACGAAGAAATGCGCCAGGCACGCCTGCAAATGGACGAGGCCGACCGCGAACTGCGCGATGCCGAAAAGCGCCGCACCCAGGCCGAGCAGCAGGCTCAGTTGCTGCGTGGTCAACTCGAACAACTGCGCCTGGAGTGTCAGGGCCTGGAAGTGCGGCGTACTACATTGCAGGAGCAGTTGCTCGCCGACGGTTACGACTTGCAGGGCGTTCTCGCCACGGTCGAGCCCGACGCTACCGAGGCCGGCACCGAGCAGGCCTTGGAGCAACTCGATGCCCGTATCCACCGGCTGGGCGCGATCAACCTGGCCGCCATCGAGGAGTACGAACAGCAGTCCGAGCGCAAGCGCTACCTCGATGCCCAGGATGCTGACCTGGTCGAAGCGCTGGACACGCTTGAAAATGTCATTCGCAAGATCGACAAGGAAACCCGCCACCGCTTCAAAGATACCTTTGATCAGATAAATGCCGGATTGCAGGCACTTTTCCCAAAAGTTTTCGGTGGCGGCAGCGCTTATCTGGAACTGACGGGCGAAGATCTACTCGATACAGGGGTGACGATCATGGCGCGACCACCGGGCAAGAAGAACAGCACCATTCATCTGCTGTCCGGTGGCGAAAAAGCACTGACCGCCTTGGCGTTGGTGTTTGCCATCTTCAAGTTGAACCCCGCACCGTTCTGCATGCTCGATGAAGTCGACGCACCGCTGGACGATGCCAACGTCGGGCGGTATGCCCGGCTGGTAAAGGAAATGAGTGAGAGCGTGCAGTTCATTTACATCACGCACAACAAGATCGCCATGGAAATGGCCGACCAGCTGATGGGGGTCACCATGCACGAGCCGGGCTGTTCGCGCCTGGTGGCCGTGGATGTGGAGGCGGCCATGGCGATGGTCGATGCGTGAAACCTGTGGTCGAACGGCACAATCTTCATTGAAATGCCCCTGTCATGTGAGACAGACGGTGTAAAGTTGTCTTTGGTCGTGCTAGCTTTATGTCACTCGTTTTCTGCGTGGGTAAAACGCCTGTCAGAACATAGGCTTGGCGCCACGTGTTAAAGGCCTTTGAAGCCTTTGTTTTCAGCATATTTATTAGAGGCACGGGATTACATGGAAATCGGTCTGCGCGAGTGGCTGATCCTTATCGGCATCATTGTCATTGCCGGCATTCTTTTCGATGGCTGGCGCCGTATGCGCGGCGGCAAGGGTAAGTTGAAATTCCGTCTGGACCGCAGTTATGCCAATGCGGCGGACGATGAAGGCGGTGGTGCCGAAGTGCTCGGCCCACCCCGCGTGCTCGACACCCACAGGGAGCCTGAGCTGGACGAAAGTGATCTTCCGTCGCTCAGTGCCTCGGACCGGGACCGTGAGCGCGAACCCAAACCTACCAAGGTCAGCAAGTGGCCAAAACGCCCGGCGGCTGCAGAAGCGCCGCGCGTTGACGCAGGCTTCAGCGCGCCCTCCCGTGAAGCGGATATCGTGATCGACGACGAGGACGACTTCGCGGCGGACAGGGGGCGTAGCTCATCCCCTGCAGCGGCCAACAACAGCGTCAAGGAGCTGCCGCCGGCTGAGGAAGTGCTGGTGATCAGCGTTATTTCCCGTGACGAGGGTGGGTTCAAGGGCCCGGCGTTGCTGCAGAACATTCTGGAAAGTGGCCTGCGGTTCGGCGAGATGGACATCTTCCACCGTCACGAGAGCATGGCCGGTCACGGCGAAGTGCTGTTCTCCATGGCCAATGCCGTCAAGCCTGGCATCTTCGACCTGGATGACATCGACCATTTCAGCACGCGTGCGGTGAGCTTCTTCCTCGGCCTGCCCGGCCCGCGCCATCCGAAGCAGGCCTTCGACGTCATGGTGGCGGCAGCGCGCAAGCTGGCCCATGAGCTCAACGGTGAACTCAAGGATGACCAGCGCAGCGTTTTAACGGCGCAGACCATCGAACACTACCGCCAGCGCATCGTGGAATTCGAGCGCCGTGCCCTGACCCAGAAGCGCTGATAAATCCAGACGAAGAGCAGCCTCGGGGCGTGCTGGTCGGTTCAGGCCTCTTGCTCATCGACTCGGCTTTCGGCAAGCGAGCCCGCTTCACGGTTTCACCGCAGCCTTTGAAGGCTGTGGCGAACCTGTGGAGCGGGCTCGCTGCCTAAGGCACAAGGCGATGACGAGACCTGGCTCTCCAGAGGCTGCCAGGCTGCTCTTTCGTTTTGCAAGAGAAGCTCAAAATGACCGCTGAAACCCGCATTCACGAACTGCGTGCCGAACTCGACCAGCACAACTACCGCTACTATGTGCTGGACGAACCCAGCGTGCCCGACGCCGAGTACGACCGGCTGTTCAACGAACTCAAGGCGCTGGAGGCCGAGCATCCCCACCTGGTCACGCCCGACTCGCCCACCCAGCGGGTAGGTGGGGCGGCCCTTGCCGCATTCAGCCAGGTTCGTCATGAGGTTCCCATGCTCAGCTTGGGTAATGCCTTCGAAGAGGCTGACCTGCGTGAGTTCGGTCGCCGTGTGACGGAAGGGCTGGACCAGCCAGGCGCGGTGGATTTCAGCTGCGAGCCCAAGCTCGATGGCCTGGCGGTCAGCCTGCTCTACCGTGACGGTCACCTGGTGCAGGGTGCCACGCGAGGCGACGGCACCACGGGTGAAGACATCAGCGCCAACGTGCGTACCGTGCGCAACATTCCCTTGAAGCTGCACGGGCAAGGCTGGCCTGCGGTGCTGGAAGTGCGGGGCGAGGTGTTCATGAGCAAGGCCGGCTTCGACCGGCTCAATGCGTCCCAGGCCGACCTCGGCGGCAAGACCTTCGCCAACCCGCGCAATGCCGCGGCAGGCAGCCTGCGTCAGCTGGACTCCAAGATCACTGCCAGTCGCCCGCTGGAATTCTGCTGCTACGGCGTCGGACAGGTGTCCGCACCTGTGGCCGACAGCCATATCGCCACGCTGGAGCAGCTCAAGACATGGGGGTTGCCGATCAGTCGCGAGCTCAAGCAAGCGGCCGGTATCGAGCAATGCCTGGACTATTACCGCGACATCGGCGAGCGGCGTAACAGCCTGCCTTACGAGATCGATGGCGTGGTGTTCAAGGTCAACAGCCTGGCCGCACAGCGGGAGCTGGGTTTCCGTGCCCGGGAGCCGCGCTGGGCCATCGCCCATAAATTCCCGGCGATGGAGGAGCTCACCGAGGTGCTGGACGTGGAGTTCCAGGTGGGGCGTACGGGCGCGGTCACCCCAGTCGCCCGCCTGAAGCCGGTCAAGGTCGCCGGTGTGACGGTGTCCAATGCCACCTTGCACAACATGGACGAGATCGCCCGCCTGGGCTTGCGCATTGGCGATACGGTCATCATCCGCCGCGCAGGCGACGTGATCCCGCAGGTGATGCAGGTGGTGCTGGAACGTCGCCCGGAAGGGGCCCGTGAAGTGCGGGTGCCCAGCCAGTGCCCGGTGTGCGGCTCGCATGTGGAGCGCACCCAGCTGGTCAAGCGCAGCAAGGGCAGGGAAGTGACCAGCGAGGGGGCCGTGTACCGCTGTGTCGGTCGCCTGGCCTGTGGGGCGCAGCTCAAGCAGGCGATCATCCACTACGTGTCGCGCCGGGCCATGGACATCGACGGGCTGGGTGAGAAAAGCGTGGAGCAGTTGGTGGACGAGGGCCTGATTGCCTCACCCGCCGACCTTTACACGCTCACGTTCGACCAAATCGTCGGCCTCGAAGGTTTTGCCGAAGTGTCCAGCCGCAAGCTGCTCGATGCCATCGCCGCCAGCAAGCAGCCGACCCTTGCCCGCTTCATCTATGCCTTGGGCATTCCCGATGTCGGTGAAGAAACCGCCAAGGTGCTGGCCCGCTCACTGGGCAGCCTGTCGCGCGTGCAACAGGCATTGCCGCAGGTGCTCACCTATCTGCCGGACATTGGCCTGGAAGTGGCCCATGAGATCCACAACTTCTTTGAAGACGAACACAACCAGAAGGTCATCCGCCAGTTGCTGGACAGCGGCATGCAGTTGCAGGACGAAGGCGAACTGGCCGCGGAGTTCGCCGCCAGTACCACCCTGGCTGACATGCTCGCCAAGCTCGACATCCCCTCGGTAGGGCCTACCGGCGCGCAAAAGCTGGTGGCGCGCCTGGACAGCCTGGACAAGATCATCGCCGCCGACGGCATTGACCTGCGCCAGGCGCTCAATACGCGCCAGGCAGAGGCTGTACGTGCGTTCTTCAGGGATGAAGCCAACCAGCGTCTGGCCCATGCCATCGAGGCGCAGCTGCTGGCCTTCGGCATGCACTGGCGCAGCGAGAAGAAGGTGGCCGAGGGGCTGCCTCTGGCGGGCCAGACGTGGGTGCTGACCGGCTCCCTGGAACGCATGAGCCGCGACATCGCCAAGGAGAAGCTCGAAGGCCTGGGGGCGAAAGTGGCGGGGTCCGTTTCTGGCAAGACCCACTGCGTGGTGGCAGGGCCGGGTGCCGGGTCGAAGCTGGCCAAGGCCAGCGAGCTGGGCGTGAAGGTGCTCGATGAAGAGACGTTCGTGGCGTTTCTTGCCCAGCAGGGCATCGAGGTCTGATAACCCTGGAGCCGTGTTGGCCCGGTGCGTGATTGTCGGCACTTGGCCATCTTGGCGTGCGGGGGTGGCTGGCGAGGTGTTTGACCGCGTGGCGCGCGCTAGCCAGACAAGCCATTGAGAAATGATGACTTTTTCTGCTGCAGAGGTTGTATCTGGGCTCAGGACCGGTACAATGGCGCCACTCGCTGTTCAGCGAGACATGTAGTGGTGGCCCTGTCGGTCCTCCCGCATTGATTACCCGTTAACCTGGTCAGGCCCGGAAGGGAGCAGCCATAGCGGGAACATCGAGTGCCGGGGTGTGGCTGGCGGGGCCGCCTCCATTTCAGGCCTTGAATTCTAAAAGGCCAAGCGCTTGGTCACTCAGACTGCACACGAAAATCTGTCGGCCTTTGCCACAATGCGCCAAGGCGTTTCGGTTTTTGTTGTAAGCGCAGCCCGTTCACGCCCCTGAGGCAATTGGCTATGGCGCTGCGCACACTACCGCGTTTCTACCCGGCCTTCACAGAGCGGCTCGATACTTTCATGCGTGCTGACCTCGCTGAGGCCACTGCCATCAACCGGCGAAACCTCGGGCAAGCCAGATGATCGTCGGCAGGGCACTCAGCCGCGTGGCGCAAGCCTTTGCTCATGGCCTGCAACGTCTTGATCCGGCTGTCGAGCTCATCGGCCTTCGCCAGCAGCTGCGCCCGGTCGACCTTCATGTCCACCAGCAGGGTGCTGATTTCGTCCAGCGAAAAACCGGCGGACTGGCCCAGCGCTATCAATGCGAGCCTTTGCGCCACGTCAGCCGAAAACTGCCGGCGTTGGCCGGGCTCGCCACGCGCCGTGAGCAGTCCCTTCTTCTGGTAATAACGCAGCGTCGAAGACGGCACGCCCGTGCGTCTCGCCACATCGGCAATGTCCATGTACAAGCCCTTGACTTGAAGTTGACTTCAACTTGCATGCTGACCGGCGAATCCGACAACGTCAAATCAGAGGGAGTGTCATGGGCATCAGCGAACAGTGGATTGCAGCAATAGGCATCGGCGTCGGGGCCACACTGGTCATGGACGGCTGGTCGGCGGTCTCCAGGCGCCTGGGCGTTAGCACGCTCGATTACGCCTTGGTGGGTCGCTGGGCGGGGCATGCACTGCGAGGGCGCTGGCGCCACCAGGCAATCCGTCAGGCCCCGCCCATCAAGCATGAGCGGATCTTGGGCTGGACGCTGCACTACGTCATTGGCGTGGCGTTCGCGATGTTGCTGGTCATCACGGCGGGCACCCCCTGGCTGAGCGCCCCGACCCTGTGGCCGGCATTGGCCGTGGGCGCAGGTACGGTACTGGCGCCCCTGTGCCTGATGCAGCCTGCCATGGGCATGGGCTTTTTTGCTTCACGCACGCCCAGCCCCTGGCGCGCGCGGTTCAAGAGCCTGGTGAATCACCTGGTATTCGGTATCGGGATGTACGTGACGGCCTTGGCGCTGTAGGCGTCAGGTGCCCGTCCCGGCGGGTTGGGGCTCTTCGGTGCTGCCGTAGCGTTGCAGCAAGCGCTCCATCTCCCCGCTCTGCTTGAGGCGCACCAATGCGCGCAGAAGCGCTTGGGCGGGTATGTCAGGGTCGTTGCGTACCAGGCAGCCCAGGTCCTGTTCGTCCAGCACCGCCAGTGGCTGCAGTTGCGCATGGCGCTGGTGATTGAACCACCGCAGTGACAGTTGGTTGCTGACGGCATAGCGGTACCGTCCCGCTTGCAGCTTCTGCAGGGCCAGCTCCTGGCTGCGGCTATCCTCCCGGTAAAGGCGGTGTGCCGCCAGCAGGGGTTCAAGCGTGGTGTAGGTGTAGCCCAGGACGGTGCCGATGGGCTGGGGTGACAACCGTTGCGGCGAAATCGGGCCGCCTTCGCCTATGCGGCCTACCAGCACATCGCGCTGGTGAATCAGCGGCACGCTCCAGATGAAGTCCTTCGGCCGCGCCATCAGCCACTGATCGCTGACATAGCAACGTACATCGATATCACCCTGGTTCATCGCCTCCTCGAGGCGCATTCGAGCCATCACATGATATTCGGCGCGTACACCGGCTTGCTCGGCGGCCGCCTGCATCACATCGAACAACAGGCCCTCGACCGGCTGGCCGTTCTCGATGCGAATCAGCGGCATGCTCCAGCTCTCGGCCACCGAAAAACGCAGTACCGGCTGTTCAGCCAGGCTGTGAGCCGACCAGAAAAGAAGCAAAGTCAGCAGGGTCCGCACCGCAGGTCCTCCATGATCCGCTGTCCATCGTCGCGCCCGGCCAGTCAGGCAGTGCAATTTTGCCCCCGCTCCGCTAGCATTAGCGCTCTTCCGCTCGATCAGGCTACGATGGTTTTTCGATGAGTTATCAGGTTCTTGCACGTAAATGGCGTCCGCGCTCGTTTCGCGAAATGGTCGGCCAGGCCCATGTGCTCAAGGCCTTGATCAACGCGCTGGACAACCAGCGCCTGCACCATGCCTACCTGTTCACCGGCACGCGCGGCGTAGGCAAGACTACCATCGCGCGCATCATCGCCAAATGCCTGAACTGCGAAACCGGCATTACCTCCACGCCCTGCGGTACCTGCTCGGTCTGCCGGGAAATCGATGAAGGACGTTTCGTCGACCTGATCGAGATCGACGCCGCCAGCCGTACCAAGGTCGAGGATACCCGCGAGCTGCTGGACAATGTCCAGTACGCGCCGAGCCGTGGTCGCTTCAAGGTCTACCTGATCGACGAAGTGCACATGCTCTCGACCCATTCCTTCAACGCGTTGCTCAAGACGCTGGAAGAACCACCGCCCTACGTCAAGTTCATCCTCGCCACCACCGACCCGCAGAAACTGCCGGCTACCATTCTTTCGCGCTGCCTTCAGTTCTCCTTGAAGAACATGAGCCCGGAGCGTGTGGTCGAGCACCTGAGCCACGTGCTCGAGGCCGAGAACGTGCCGTTCGAAGCCGATGCGCTGTGGTTGCTCGGCCGTGCGGCCGACGGCTCGATGCGCGATGCCATGAGCCTGACCGACCAGGCCATTGCCTTCGGTGAAGGCAAGGTGCTGGCTGCCGATGTGCGCGCCATGCTCGGCAGCCTGGACCACGGCCAGGTGTACGGGGTGCTGCAGGCATTGCTCGAAGGGGATGCACGCGCACTGCTCGAAGCCGTGCGCAACCTGGCCGAGCAGGGCCCGGACTGGGCCGGGGTGCTGGCCGAAATGCTCAACGTGCTGCACCGCGTGGCCATCGCCCAGGCCTTGCCCGAGGCGGTGGACAACGGCCAGGGTGACCGGGAGCGCGTGCTGGCCCTGGCTGCTGCCTTGCCGGCCGAAGACGTACAGTTCTATTACCAGATGGGCCTGATAGGGCGGCGTGACCTGCCCTTGGCGCCCGACCCGCGTGGTGGCTTCGAAATGGTACTGCTGCGCATGCTGGCGTTCCGCCCGGCCGATGCGGACGGGGCCCCGAGGCCGGTGCTAAAGCCAGTGGGGATCAGCCAGGCCACAGCTGATTCCGTCGAGCCGGTGGCGCCCCCGGCAGCGGTTGCCCAACCGGTAAGC
Source organism: Pseudomonas sp. DE0157 (assembly GCF_007678615.1). Lineage (NCBI taxonomy): Bacteria > Pseudomonadati > Pseudomonadota > Gammaproteobacteria > Pseudomonadales > Pseudomonadaceae > Pseudomonas > Pseudomonas sp. DE0157. The sequence goes on along the minus strand of NZ_VEJN01000016.1, from coordinate 55,723 downwards.
GAACCGGTTGCGTCGGCGCCGTCAGCGCCCGTGATCGAGGTGCCTGCACCAGCAACGGCCGACCATGAACCCGAAGCTGAGCGTGACCGCGAACTCGAGGCGGAAATCTCCGCCATCTCGGTGCCTGAGCCCATTGCGCCGGTTGTCGATCTGCCATGGGAAGAGCCTGCCGCACCGGCCGTGCCGGAGCCCCAGCCGGCCCCAGCACCCGTTGCTGCAAAACCTGCGCCTGCCCAACAGGCGCCAGCCCACGATGACGTACCCCCGTTCGATCCAGGTGCGTACGCGTCGGTGGGCATGGACCGCGACGATGAGCCGCCGCTCGACGAAGACTACTATGCTGGCGAAAGCGATCCGGTGGGCTTCAGCTACCTCGATGAGCTGGCCGAGCACGTCCAGGAACAACCCCAGGCCGCCGCCGAGCCGCTGCCCGCTGCCAAGCCGGCGACCGGGCTAGCCTTGCAGTGGCTGGAATTGTTCCCGCAGTTGCCTGTCTCTGGTATGACAGGCAACATCGCGGCCAACTGCACGTTGATCGCCGCCGACGGTGATGACTGGCTCCTGCACCTGGACCCGGGGCAAGGCGCGTTGTTCAACGCCACCCAGCAAAGGCGCCTGAACGAGGCGCTCAACCAGCACCTGGGGCGTACGTTGAACCTGCGCATCGAGCTGATTCGGCCCGAACAGGAAACGCCAGCCCAGGCCGCGGCCCGCAAGCGCCTTGAACGCCAGCATGAAGCCGAGGCGTCAATCGAGCACGACCCGCTGATCCAGCAGATGATCAAGCTGTTTGGCGCCAAGGTGCGGCACGATACTATTGAGCCTGTAGAGGCCCTGGCCAGTCAGGGCCAGTAACGGATAACCATGCGGCCAGCCTAGCGCCAGGCCGCATCACATGACCCAATCGAGGTATTCCCCATGATGAAAGGTGGCATGGCCGGCCTGATGAAGCAGGCCCAGCAGATGCAGGAAAAGATGCAGAAAATGCAGGAAGAGCTGGCCAACGCAGAAGTCACCGGCCAGTCCGGCGGTGGTCTGGTCAGCGTGGTGATGACCGGCCGCCACGACGTCAAGCGCGTGAGCATCGACCAGAGCCTGATGTCGACCGAAGAAGACGACAAGGAAGTGCTCGAAGACCTGATCGCTGCAGCCCTGAACGATGCCGTGCGCAAGATCGAACAGAGCAGCCAGGAAAAGATGGGCGGCATGACCGCTGGCATGCAACTGCCGCCAGGCTTCAAGATGCCGTTCTGAGCATTTGCGTGCCGACGAACCGTCGCTGGTAACAGCGGCGGTTTTTTTATGGCCGCCGTGCCGATTTGACGCCACTCCCCATGGTGGGTATAAACCGCCTCTTAATGACTTGTCAGGCGTTTCCCATGAGCTTCAGTCCTCTCATCCGCCAGCTGATCGACGGCTTGCGCATTCTGCCCGGCGTTGGCCAGAAAACGGCACAGCGCATGGCCCTGCAATTGCTGGAGCGTGACCGCAGCGGGGGGCTGCGGCTCGCCCAGGCGCTGACCCAGGCCATGGAAGGGGTAGGACATTGCCGTCAATGCCGCACCCTGACCGAACAGGACCTCTGCCCCCAGTGTGCCGACCCACGGCGTGACGACACGCAACTGTGCGTGGTCGAAGGCCCGACGGATGTCTATGCCGTCGAGCAGGCTGGCTATCGCGGGCGTTATTTCGTGCTCAAGGGGCATCTGTCGCCGCTCGACGGACTGGGCCCGGAGGCGATCGGCATTCCCCAGTTGATAGCGCGCATCCAGGAGCAGGGCACCTTCACCGAAGTCATTCTTGCCACCAACCCCACGGTGGAAGGTGAAGCCACGGCGCACTACATTGCCCAGTTGCTGGCTGAAAAGGGTCTGGTCGCCTCGCGTATCGCCCATGGCGTGCCCTTGGGCGGCGAGCTGGAGCTGGTGGACGGCGGCACGCTGGCCCATGCCTTTGCAGGGCGTCGTCCTATTTCGCTCTGAGGCAGCGATCGGGTTCGACTGGCAGTGCCGTGACATAGGGGCTCCAGCGGCGAAGTTGATCCTGAACCCCATCGCCGCCCATCCGTCCCCCCTCAGCGCTCGCTGAGGGAAAACTCGGTCAGGCAGAAGGTCGGTACGCCCGCCGCCTGCAAGCGGCGCGAGCCGTCCAGTTCGGGGAGGTCGATGATGGCTGCCGCCTCGAACACCTGCGCACCCGTACGGCGCACCAGGTTGGCGGCGGCCAGGAGCGTACCGCCGGTGGCGATCAGGTCGTCGAAGATCAGAACCGAGTCGCCCTCGCACAGGCTGTCGGCGTGCACTTCCAGGAAGGCTTCGCCGTACTCGGTCTGGTACCCCTCGCTGAGCACGTCAGCGGGCAACTTGCCTTGCTTGCGGAACAGGATCAGGGGTTTGTTCAGCTGGTGGGCGATGATCGAACCGATCAGAAAACCACGCGCGTCCATGGCGCCGATGTGGCTGAACTCGGCCTCGACATAGCGCTCGATGAACTGATCGGCTACATAGCGCAGCCCGCGCGGCGACTGGAACAGTGGGGTGATGTCGCGGAAGATCACGCCCGGCTTGGGGAAGTCCACTACCGGACGGATCAGGGCTTTGAGGTCGAAGGCGTCGCTGTGCATTGTTGCAGGTATCCTGGGAAAACGAATGGCCCAGTATACCTGCTAATGCAGCCCTCAGGCCTCCATTGCCCCACCGGCCAGCGCGCAAAGCTGGATCGGGTCGAGGATATGCACTTCCTTGCCTTCGGCGCGCAGCAGGCCATTGTGCTGGAAGCGGGTGAACACGCGCGACACGGTTTCCACCGCCAGACCCAGGTAGTTGCCCATCTCGTTGCGCGACATGCTCAGGCGGAACTGGTTGGCCGAATAACCACGGGCGCGAAAGCGCGCCGACAGGTTGACCAGGAACGTCGCGATGCGCTCATCGGCGGTCTTCTTCGACAGCAGCAGCATCATCTGCTGATCGTCGCGAATTTCGCGGCTCATCACGCGCATCAGCTGGCGACGCAGCTGCGGCAACTGCACCGACAGCTCATCCAGGCGCTCGAACGGAATCTCGCAAACGGATGTGGTTTCCTGGGCCTGGGCCGACACCGGGTACGCCTCGGTGTCCATGCCGGACAGGCCCACCAGCTCGCTGGGCAGGTGGAAACCGGTGATCTGCTCTTCACCGCTGTCGCTCAGGCTGAACGTTTTCAGGGCGCCGGAGCGTACGGCATAGACCGAGCCAAAATTATCCCCCTGGCGGAACAGGAACTCGCCTTTCTTGAGAGGGCGACCTCGCTTGACGATTTCGTCCAGTGCGTCCATGTCTTCCAGGTTGAGTGAAAGGGGCAGGCACAGGGGGGCCAGGCTGCAATCCTTGCAATGGGCCTGGCTGTGTGGGCGCAGTTTGACTGGCTCGGACATTTGACTCGATCCTTGTGGGAAAGCACACATAAGTCGTAAGGGTAACCCACGACATAGGGTGTAGGCCAGTGGCCGCGACCAGCAGGATGACCTGTCAGACCGGCCAGCGCATTGCCCGATCGCCTGTGTGCCAAGGGCCACATGGCCGGAGCGTGGTGAGTGCGGCCAAATGTCTCGCTCAGATCACACGGGAGAACCGTTGGCGATTGTGCATGGCCAGGTAGGCATCGAAGACCATGCACACCGCGCGGGCCAGCAGTCGCCCAGCCGGCAGGATCCGAATGCCCTTGTCGTCCAGGCGAATCAGGCCGTCGCGCTGCAAGGTCAGAAGCTCCGGCCACAGGTCGTTGAAATAGCCACGAAAATCGACGGCGAATGCTTGTTCGATCGGCTCGAAGTCCAGCTCGAAGTGGCAGATCAGCTGCTGGATGACCGCCCGGCGCAGGCGGTCGTCGGGGGTGCACAGCAGGCCACGCTGGGTGGCGAGCTGGGCGTTGGACAGGCTGTCCTGGTAGGTGGCCAGGTCGCTGCTGTTCTGGCAGTACAAATCGCCGATCTGGCTGATCGCCGACACGCCCAGGCCGATCAGGTCGCAGTGCCCATGGGTGGTGTAGCCCTGGAAGTTACGCTGGAGCGTGCCTTCCTCCTGGGCGACGGCCAGTTCGTCATCGGGCAGGGCGAAGTGGTCCATGCCGATGTAGCGGTAGCCGGCAGCGGTCAGTTGCTCGATGGTGGCGTGCAGCATGTCCAGCTTGGCCGCTGCGCTGGGCAGCTCCCCGGCTTCGATGCGCCGTTGCGGCATGAACCGTTCAGGCAGGTGGGCGTAGTTGAAGACCGACAGGCGATCGGGCTGCAGGCGGATCACTTCCTCAACGGTGCGGGCGAACCCTTCGGGCGTCTGGCGCGGCAGTCCGTAGATCAGGTCCAGGTTCACCGAGCGGAACTGCAAGGTACGAGCCGCCTCGATCAAGGTCCGCGTCTGCTCCAGGCTCTGCAGGCGGTTGACGGCGCGTTGCACGGCCGGGTCCAGGTCCTGCACGCCGAGGCTGACGCGATTGAAGCCCAGCTCACGCAGCAGGCCCATGGTCGACCAGTCCGCCTCGCGCGGGTCGATTTCGATGCCATAGTCGCCGGAATCGTCATCGAGCAGGCTGAAGTGCTGGCGCAGCGTGGCCATCAGCTGACGCAGCTCTACGTGGCTCAGGAAGGTTGGGGTGCCGCCGCCAAAGTGCAGCTGCTCCACACGTTGCCTGCTGTCCATGTGGCAAGCCACCAGCTGGATCTCCTGTTCCAGGCGTTGCAGGTAGGGGGCAGCGCGTGCCCGGTCCTTGGTGATGACCTTGTTGCATGCGCAGTAGTAGCAGATGTTGGCGCAGAACGGCACATGCACGTACAGCGACAACGGGCGCACGGCCCGCCGGCTTTCGCGCAGGGCGTGCAGCAGGTCGAACGAGCCCACTTCGCTGTGCAGTTGCACGGCGGTTGGGTAGGAGGTGTAGCGTGGGCCGGCCAGATCGTAGCGGCGGATCAGGTCGGTGTCCCAACGTAGGTCGTCGAGCATGAGGGCGGTCCCCGGAAAGAGCAGCAATGTTCCGGAGTCTAGGGATGTCTGTAGGAATCTGTGTTGATTTGTATCAAGCGCTAAACGGCCTGAGGGCGCTGCGTCTAGCTCAGGCGATGCGCGGTCGTCACGGCTGGTTAGTGGCCATAAGCCATGTGCTGCGCCACCTGGCGCTTCAGTGGCCCATCAGCCAGTGTTGATGAGGCCCGGGCAGTGTCCACAGGCCGAATAGCACCACGAGCATGCCACCGGCCACCCGCACGCTGCGTCGTCTCAACACCCTGTTTACCCGCCCGGCCGCCAACCCGGTGACCAGCAGCACGGGCCAGGTCCCCAGCCCGAATGCCGCCATCAGGGCTGCGCTGTGCAAGGCGTTCCCCTGGCTCGCAGCCCACAACAAGGTGCTGTACACCAACCCGCACGGCAGCCACCCCCACAAGGCACCCAGCAGCAATGCACGAGACAGGCTAGAAACCGGAAGCAGGCGCGACGCCACCGGCTGGATGTGCCGCCACAGCCCGCGACCCATGGCCTCGATGCGGGTCAGTCCGCTCCACCAACCGGCCAGGTACAGGCCCATGGCGATCAGCAGCAAGGCGGCCATGGTGCGCAAAACCAGCACTGCAGGGCTGTTGGCCACCGCCCAGCCCGCCACACCGAGCATCAGGCCCGCGACGGTATAGCTGAGCACACGCCCGACGTTGTAAGCCACCAGCAGCCGCAGGCGACGGCCGCGCTGGGCTGGGGGAATGGCCAGGGTCAGGGCACCCATCAGGCCGCCGCACATGCCCAGGCAGTGACCCCCTCCGAGTAGGCCGAGAACCAGCGCCGAGCCCAGCAAGGGCAGCAGGTCAGCCACGCGTCGGGGGCCCGGGATGGGAATCAGGCGTTTGGTCGGGCGTGACGGCGGCCTGGTGACGGGGATCCTGATCGTCGAAGAGGATGCTGTGAGCGGGGCTTTCGAGGTCGTCGTACTGACCGCTGTCCACCGCCCAGAAGAAGATGTAGACGGCCACGCCGACCAGCAGCAGCGCTGCGGGGATCATCACATAGAGGGCGGGCATGGCAGGTTCCTCGCAGGGGTAGGTGCTGACGCGGCCAGGGCAGGCGCAGCAGCAGGCATACGGGTCAGGCGTAGGGCATTGAGCACCACCACCAGTGAACTGACCGACATGCCGACCGCTGCCCACACCGGGGTGATCCAGCCAAGGGCCGCGAACGGCAGCATGAGGCCATTGTACAGGCTGGCCCACAGCAGGTTCTCGATGATGATGCGCCGAGTGCGCCGCGCCAGCGAGACCGTCTGCACCAGCGCCTGGAGCCGGTTGGAAAGCAGCACCGCGTCGGCGCAGGTCTTGGCCAGGTCAGTGGCACTGCCCATGGCGATGCTGATGTCTGCCGCTGCCAGCACCGGCACGTCATTGACCCCGTCCCCCAGCATCAGCACCTTGTGCCCGGCCTGTTGCAGGGCCTTGAGCCGCGCCAGCTTGTCATCGGGCCTGAGGCCGCCAGCGGCCTCGTCGATGCCCAGTTGCGCGGCCACCTCGCCGACCATCGGCGAGCTGTCTCCGGACAACAGCACCGTACGCCAGCCAAACGCCTTGCAGGCGGCGAGCAGGGCAGGGGCATCCTCGCGCAGGCGATCGTCCAGCCCGAACCAGGCCAGCGGGCCGCGGCGGTCGCCCAGCAGCAGCCACTGCCCCCGTGGCTCGGGTATCGCCGGCGGCGGTGTGCCGCTCAAAGCGCAGACGAAGCTCGCCTGGCCTATGCGCAGGCGTTGGCATTCAACCTCGCCCTCAAGGCCCAGACCGGGCACGGCCAGCACACCATCGGCCGGCGTGGCCACCTGACCGAAGGCCCGTGCGATGGGATGCTCGGAGCGGTTTTCCAGGGCTGCGGCCCAGGCCAGGCAGGTGTCGGCCGTTGCACGGCCCAGCGGCCTGATGCTGCGCAAGGTCAGGCGCCCCTCGGTCAATGTGCCGGTCTTGTCGAAAATCACCGTGTCGATCTGGTTCAGGCCCTCCAGCACATGACCGCGTGTGACCAGCAGGCCCAGCTTGTGCAACGTGCCTGTCGCCGCCGTCAGCGCGGTCGGGGTGGCCAGCGACAGCGCGCAGGGGCAGGTCGCGACCAGCATGGCCAGGACGATCCAGAACGCCCGCTGCGGCTCCACTTGCCACCACCACACGCCAATCGCGACGGCCGCCAGCAGTGAACACAACAGGAACACCTGGGAGGCGCGGTCGGCGATCTGGGCCAGGCGCGGCTTTTCGGTCTGGGCGCGTTCCAGCAAGCGCACGATGGCGGACAACCGCGAATCCTGGCCCAGGGCTTGCACCTGCACATGCAGGGCACTTTCCACGTTCAGCGTCCCACCTGTGACCCGATCACCCACCTGGCGAGGTTGGGGCAGGTATTCGCCGGTCAGCAGCGATTCATCGACACTCGAGCGCCCTTGCACGATGCGCCCGTCAGCCGGGATCACCGACCCTGGCAACACCTGCACGCTGTCCCCGCAGCGCAGTTCACTGAGCAGGATGCGCTCGCTGCGGCCCTGTGCGTCGACACGCAGGCAGGATGCCGGCAACAGGTTGACCAGCTGCGCCGTCGCGGCGGCCGTACGTTCGCGGGCGCGCCGTTCCAGGTAGCGCCCGGTCAGGAGAAACAGGGCGAACATGCCGACCGTGTCGAAATACAGCTCGCCGCTGCCGGTCACCGCCGTCCAGATCCCGGCACCGAACGCCAGGGCAATAGCCAGCGAGACGGACAGGTCCATGGTCAGGTGGCGGGTGCGCAGATCACGCGCCGCGCCCTTGAAAAAGGGCGCGCAGCTGTAGAAAACGATGGGAATGGTGAGGAACAAGGCCACCCAGCGCAGGATGGTGTGCAGCTCGGCGGACAGGTCCATGTTGAATTCCGGCCACGTGGCCATGGTTGCCATCATCGCCTGGAACCACAGCAACCCGGCCACCCCCAGCCTGCGCAACGCGCTGCGGTTTTCCCGGCTCAATTGCTCGGCCGCCTGGTCCGGCTGATAGGGGTGGGCGACGTAGCCAATCCGGCGCAGCGCCGCCAGCACCTGCGACAGCGGCAATTGCCGATCGTCCCAGCTCAGCAGCAGCCGATGATTGGACAGGTTCAGGCGCGCTTCGGCCACCCCCGGCAGGTTGCGCAGGTGCTTGTCGATCAGCCAGCCGCAGGCCGCGCAACTGACGCCTTCGACCAACAGCGTGGCTTCGGCCAGCTCGCCCTCGTGCCGCACGAATCGCTGCTGCACATCGCTGCGGTCGTATAGCGCCAACTCGTCTTGCAACTGCCGAGGCAGGGCTTGCGGGTTGGCGCTGTTGTCGCTGCGGTGCTGGTAGTAGTGCTCAAGGCCCCCGGCCACGATCGACTCGGCCACCGCCTGGCAGCCGGGGCAGCAGAAGGCCCGGGGCTGCCCGAGAACCACGGCGGTGAACGCGCGACCGGCGGGGACGGGCAGTGCGCAGTGGTAGCAGGGGGTGGGTTGGGTCATCGCATCATTGCCTTGCACAGGTCGACCGCGAGCACGATCACAGGTGTTGAGCGCCTTGCAGCGCCTCGTCACCCAGCTCTAGGGTCACGCCATGCTCAACCTTCTCTTCTTCGAACAGGCGCCACACCTGATCGCCTTCGCTGCCCAGCAGCTCGACGAAGCGGCGGCCATCGACCTTGTCTTCCAGCTGGCCGACATAGCGCCCCTGTTCGACACGGCTGAGCAGCACCCGGCGGTCCATGGCCGGTTGGGTGGGGGAGATGAGGTTCAGCTCAAGCTTCTGCGGGTCGCTGCTGCCGGTCAGGCGCACGTCTACTTCACCGGTCAGGTCGTCCAGGTGAACGCTGGCCTTGAGCGCCAGTTGCTGGGCCAGCAGCTCCCTGTCCAGGGAGCGGTTGATGCCCTTGCCGGCCTCGTAGTAGTTGTCGTTCACCAGGTTGTCCGGGTTGCGCACGGCGATGCTGACCATGGTCAGGCTAAGGCACACCGAGGTGGTCAGGATGCCGATGATGATCCAGGGCCAGAGGTGCTTGTACCAGGGGCTGGCGGCGGTGGCAGGCATGGTGTTCATCCTTCTTAGCGAATCTGCGGGCCGATGAAACGGCTCTTGGCTTCAACCTGGGCGTCGCTGTCATCGGCGCTCTTGAGGATGAAGGTGATTTCGTTGGTGGTCGAGGGCAGTTTTTCCGGGGCCACCGACAGTTGCACGGGCAGGCTGACGATGTCGCCAGCGGCCACGCGGATTTCCCGTAAGCCATCAAGCATCAAGTCGGGCAGGCCGGTGGCATCGAGCACGTAGACGTGGTCGCGCTGGTCCTTGTTCATGACCTTGAGGCTATACACGTTTTCGATGCGCCCCTGCGCATTCTCCCGGTACAGGACGCGGTCCTTGCTCACGTCCAGGCCTACCAGCGAACGGGTGGCAAAGGCGCTGGCCAGGGCGATGATCATGACCAGCAGCACCACGGCATAGCCGATCAGGCGAGGGCGCAGCAGGTGGGTCTTCTGTCCGGACAGGTTGTGCTCGGTGGTATAGCTGATCAGCCCTTTGGGGTAGTGCATCTTGTCCATGATGCTGTCGCAGGCGTCGATGCACGCGGCGCAGCCGATGCACTCGATCTGCAGGCCATCGCGGATGTCGATGCCCGTGGGGCATACCTGCACGCACAGGGTGCAGTCGACGCAATCGCCCAGGCCCTTAGCCTTGTAGTCCACGTCTTTTTTGCGCGGCCCGCGGGTCTCGCCACGGCGCGGGTCGTAGGACACGATCAGCGTGTCCTTGTCGAACATCACGCTCTGGAAGCGCGCGTAGGGGCACATGTACACGCACACCTGCTCACGCAGCCAGCCGGCATTGCCATAGGTGGCCAGGGTGAAGAAACCGACCCAGAAGTAAGCCCAGCCGTCTGCCTGGCCCGTGAAGAACTCGACCACCAGTTCGCGGATGGGGGCGAAATAGCCGACGAAGGTCATGCCGGTGACGAAGCCGATCAGTAGCCACAGGCTGTGCTTGGCGAACTTGCGGGCGAACTTGTTGGCGCTCATGGGCGCTTTGTCCAGCTTCATTCGCTGGTTGCGATCACCTTCGGTGACCTTCTCGCACCACATGTAGATCCACGTCCACACGCTCTGCGGGCAGGTATAGCCGCACCAGACCCGGCCTGCGAACACGGTGATGAAGAACAGGCCGAAGGCCGCCACGATCAGAATGCCCGACAGCAGGATGAAGTCCTGGGGCCAGATGGTTGCGCCGAAAATGTAGAACTTGCGTTCCGGCAGGTTCCACCACACCGCCTGATGCCCGCCCCAGTTCAGCCAGACGGTACCGAAGTACAGCAAGAACAAGACCGCACCACCCACCATGCGCAGGCGTCTGAACAGGCCGGTGAAGGCACGGGTGTAGATTTTTTCGCGCGAGGCGTAGAGGTCAACGGAATCCTTTCCTGTGCTGGCAGGCGGGGTTACATCATGTACCGGAATATGCTTGCTCATCATCATGTCCCACGGCAGTGGAGAAATGCCGCGGCCAGTGCATGCCGGCCGCAGTCTCGCGCAATCTGCTAGGCCCTGTGTGAAAAGCCTTGATACTCGGTGATGCTGCGTTGAAAACAGCCTCGGAATGCTCATTTACAACCCGTAAACTCCGCTTCCTCGGCTGTTTTCGCCTTGCCTGACCTTCGTCTCAAGACTCTTCACACAGAGCCTAGCGCTGCGCGGCCATGATACGCCCCTGGCAGACGTTCAGACCGAGGTGCGACCTTTGGCCGCATTGGGTTGATCTTGTGAAACGTGATATGGGAAGTGTCAATTGATCCAGGTCAGGCGGTGACGCATTTGTTGCCCACCTGTTGAACAATCCGGTTGCGCAGAGGGTCAGCGCAACCGGGTCACGAACCCGGTTGCTGAGTTCACGCCTCGCCTGGCTGCCAGCTGCCCATCCAAAATCCCCTCACTCGCTTTTATCGCCTGCCTCTGGCGTGTGCGACAGGCTGTACACGTAAGCGGCCAGCAGATGCACCCGGTCGTTGCCCTGCAACTGCGCCTGCGCCGGCATCTGCCCCTGGCGGCCGTAGCGGATGGTCTGCTGCAACTGGGCAAAGCTCGACCCGTAGATGAACGCCTGCGGGTGCGTCAGGTTCGGTGCGCCCATGGCCGGGGTGCCCTTGCCCTCCGGCCCGTGGCAGGCCACGCAGCTGCTGGCGAAGATCGCCTTGCCCTTGGCTGGGTCGGCATTGATGCCCTCCGGCAGGCGGCGACCGTCCATGTTGGTGAGCACGAAGGCGGCCACATCGGCCACGCCCTGTTCGCCCAGCACCTCGGCCCACGCCGGCATGACCCCGTGGCGCCCGTTCATGATCGAGGCCTTGATGGTTTCCGGCTCGCCGCCCCAGCGCCAGTCATTGTCGGTCAGATTGGGAAAACCATAGGCACCCTTGGCATCGGAGCCGTGGCAGACCGAGCAGTTGGAGGCGAACAGGCGACCGCCCATCTTCAGGGCCTGCGGGTCCTTGGCCACCTCTTCGATGGGCATGGCTGCGAACTTGGCGAAGATCGGCCCGAACCGGGCGTCGGCCTTGGCCATTTCCTTCTCCCATTCGTGCACACCGCTCCAGCCGGCCTGACCGTCCGAGAACTCGGCCTGCTTGTCGTTATCCAGGTACGCATAGCCGGGCAGGATGCCTTTCCAGTTGCCCAGGCCCGGGTACAAGGCCAGGTAGCCCAGGGCGAAGAAGATAGTGCCGACGAACAGCCAGAACCACCACTTGGGCAGCGGGTTGTCGTACTCCTCGATGCCGTCGAACGCATGGCCTACGGTCTCGCTGGTGGTTTCCTCGCGCTGGCCCTTGCGGGTGGACAGCAGCAGCCAGGTCAGGGCGAAGATGGTGCCCAGGGTCAGAACGGTGACGTACACACTCCAGAACGTTGTCATGGTTTCTTGCTCCTGGATGCCTTTTCTTGTGCGTGCTCGACGTGTTGGCGGGCCTGGGGGTCATCGGCAAAGGGGAGTTGGGTCGCTTCGTCGAAATCTTTCTTGCGTCTCGGGCTGAACACCCACAGGGCCAGGCCGATGAAGGCCACCAGCACCACCACGGTGCCCAGGCCGCGAATCATTCCAATATCCATCGCCGTCACCGTTTGCTCTTGATGAGGGTGCCAAGGCCTTGCAGGTACGCCACCAGGGCGTCCATTTCGGTCTTGCCCTTGACCGCATCCCGGGCGCCGGCGATGTCGGCATCGGTGTAGGGCACCCCGAGCGTGCGCAGCACCTGGAGCTTGCGCGCCGTGTCCTTGCCATCGAGGGTGTTTTCCACCAGCCACGGGTAGGCCGGCATCTTCGACTCCGGCACCACGTTGCGCGGGTTGTACAGGTGGGCGCGGTGCCAGTCATCGGAGTAGCGCCCACCGACCCGGGCCAAGTCCGGGCCGGTGCGCTTCGAGCCCCACAGGAACGGGTGGTCCCAGACGCTTTCGCCGGCGACCGAGTAATGGCCGTAGCGCTCGGTTTCTGCCCGGAACGGGCGGATCATCTGTGAATGACAACCCACGCACCCTTCGCGGATGTAGATGTCCCGGCCTTCGAGCTCCAGTGCGGTGCGCGGCTTCATGCCTTCGACCGGCTGGTTGGTCACGTCCTGGAAGAACAAGGGGACGATCTGGGTGAGCCCGCCAATGCTGACGGCGATCACCATGAAGAAGGCCAGCAGGCCGATGTTCTTCTCTACGGCTTCGTGCTTCATCAGTGCGCTCCCACGACAGCGATCTTGGCGGCTTCTTCAGCCTGAATCGGGTTGGCCGCGCGCACGGTGCGCCACACGTTGTAGGCCATCAGCAGCATGCCGCTGGCGAAGAACGCGCCGCCCAGCGCGCGAACGATGTAGCCCGGATGGCTGGCCTGCAGGGCTTCGACGAACGAGTAGGTGAGGGTGCCGTCGTCGTTGATGGCGCGCCACATCAAGCCCTGGGTAATGCCATTGACCCACATCGAGGCGATGTACAACACGGTGCCGATGGTCGCCAGCCAGAAGTGAGCATTGATCAGGCCGATGCTGTGCATCTGCTCACGCCCGTACAGGCGCGGGATCATGTGGTACACGGCGCCGATGGAGATCATCGCTACCCAGCCCAAGGCCCCGGCATGCACATGGCCGATGGTCCAGTCGGTGTAGTGCGACAGCGAGTTCACGGTCTTGATGGCCATCATCGGGCCTTCGAAGGTGGACATGCCGTAGAAGGCCAGTGACACCACCAGAAAGCGCAGGATCGGGTCGGTGCGCAGTTTGTGCCAGGCTCCGGAGAGGGTCATCATGCCGTTGATCATGCCGCCCCAGCTTGGGGCCAGCAGGATAATCGACATCACCATGCCCAGCGACTGCGCCCAGTCCGGCAGGGCGGTGTAGTGCAAATGGTGCGGGCCTGCCCAGATGTACAGGGTGATCAGCGCCCAGAAATGCACGATGGACAGGCGGTACGAATAGATCGGCCGCTCGGCCTGCTTGGGTACGAAGTAGTACATCATGCCCAGAAAGCCCGTGGTCAGGAAGAAGCCGACGGCATTGTGGCCGTACCACCACTGGATCATGGCATCGGTCGCGCCCGAATAGGCCGAATACGACTTGAACAGGCTGACCGGCAACGAGATGTGGTTGACGATGTGCAGCATCGCGGTGACCACGATGAACGCCCCATAGAACCAGTTGCCGACATAGATGTGCTTGGTCTTGCGCTTGACGATGGTGCCGAAGAACACCGCGCCGTAGGCCACCCAGACAACGGTCAGCAGGATCGCCAGCGGCCATTCCAGTTCGGCGTATTCCTTGGTGGTGGTGTAGCCCATGGGCAGCGTGACCAAGGCCCCGGTGATCACGGCCTGCCAACCCCAGAAGGTGAAGGCCGCCAGGCGATCGGAGATCAGCCTGGCCTGGCAGGTGCGCTGCACCACGTAGTAGCTGGTGCCGAACAATGCACAACCGCCGAAGGCGAAGATCACCAGGTTGGTGTGCAGCGGGCGCAGGCGGCCGAAGCTGGTCCAGGGCAAGTCCAGGTTGAGCTGCGGCCACACGAGCTGCGAGGCGATGAAGACGCCCAGGCCCATGCCGATGATCCCCCACACCACCGTCATGATGGCGAACTGGCGGACGACCTTGTAGTTATAAGCAGTCGAACTGATTGCAGTGCTCATTCTAAGGTTCCACGGTTTTATGTTCTTGTTGGTCGAAATCGGCATCAGTATCGGAAACCCCCTGGGTTACCGCAACGCAACTTTGGTACGCCGACCCGTGTCCAGCCCTGTTCGACAGTGGCACGCAGTGAACGGGGGATGCCATGGATTGTACACAAATAAATATTTGTAATGTGTACCGTTTCTCGGTTTTTTCTGATCGAACGGTCAGGCTTTTTCGGGCGCCCCCAAAGTTGGCGACAGGGCACCGGGAGGGCGTGTCTTGAGTGAAGTGGGGTGTCGCAAACCGGCTGAGGTGCTAGAGGCGCACAAATGAAAAGCGCCGCTAAAGCGGCGCTGTAGGGCGGGGCTGGAAGACGAAGAGCGCGTTACTTGACCGTTACGCCTTGGGCTGCATCGCCCTGCGAGAGGCTGTAGACGTAGGCCGCCAGCAGGTGCACCTTGTCATTGCCCTGGATCTCGGCTTGCGCAGGCATCTGGCCCTGGCGACCATAACGAATGGTCTGTTGCAGCTGGGCGAAGCTCGATCCATAGATGAAGGCCTGCGGGTGGGTCAGGTCCGGCGCACCCATGGCAGGGGTGCCCTTGCCCTCAGGTCCGTGGCAGGCCACGCAGTTGCTCGCGAACAGCTCCTTGCCCTTGACCGGGTCGGCCTTGACGCCTTCGGGCAGCTTGCGCCCATCGAGGTTGGTCAGCACGAACGCTGCCACATCCGATACGCCCTGTTCACCGATCACCTCGGCCCAGGCCGGCATCACGCCGTGACGGCCGTTCATGATCGACGCCTTGATCGTTTCAGGCTCACCGCCCCAGCGCCAGTCGTTGTCGGTCAGGTTGGGAAAGCCATAGGCGCCCTTGGCATCGGACCCGTGGCAAACCGAGCAGTTGGAGGCGAACAGGCGGCTGCCCATCTTCAGTGCCTGCGGATCCTTGGCCACTTCTTCCACGGGCATGGCGGCGTACTTGGCGAAGATTGGGCCGAACTTGGCGTCAGCCTTGTCCATCTCCTTCTGCCATTCGTTGACACCGGTCCAGCCATCCTCGTAGCCCGGCAGGATGCCTTTCCAGTTGCCAAGGCCCGGATACAGCACAAGGTAGCCTGCGCTGAAGACCAGGGTGCCGACGAAT
Organism: Pseudomonas sp. DE0157; assembly: GCF_007678615.1. Taxonomy (NCBI): domain Bacteria; kingdom Pseudomonadati; phylum Pseudomonadota; class Gammaproteobacteria; order Pseudomonadales; family Pseudomonadaceae; genus Pseudomonas; species Pseudomonas sp. DE0157. The sequence continues at coordinate 40,425 of NZ_VEJN01000016.1, read as the reverse complement.
AGCCAGAACCACCACTTGGGCAGCGGATTGTCGTATTCCTCGATGCCATCGAAGCTGTGCCCCATGGTCTGGTCGGTCGTGCTGTTGCTCTGGCCCTTGCGGGTGCCGAGCAACAGCCAGGTCAGGCCGATCAGGCTGCCGATGGTCAGTACGCTGATGTAGGTACTCCAGAAGGCGGTCATTGTGCTTTGCTCCTCGCAGCTGCACGGGTTTCAGGTGCCTGCTCGACAGAAGGCAGGCGGTCGTCGACGAAGGGCAGCAGGCGCGCTTCGGCGAAGTCCCGGTCGCGGCGCCGGTTGAATACCCACAGGCTCAAGCCGATGAAGGCGATCAACACCACCAGGGTGCCCAGGCCGCGGATCATGCCGATGTCCATTTCCATCGCATTCACCTCTTGTTCTTGATCGAGGTGCCCAGCACCTGCAGGTAGGCAACCAGGGCGTCCATCTCGGTCTTGTTCTTGACCGCCTCGCGCGCGCCGGCAATGTCTTCGTCGGTGTAGGGCACGCCCAGGGTGCGCAGCACGCGCATCTTGGTGTCGGTGTGGCTGTTGTCGACCTGGTCGGCCACCAGCCACGGATACGATGGCATCTTCGACTCCGGTACCACGTTGCGCGGGTTGTACAGGTGCGCCCGGTGCCAGTCGTCCGAATAGCGCCCGCCGACCCGCGCCAGGTCTGGCCCGGTGCGCTTGGAGCCCCACAGGAACGGGTGGTCCCATACGCTTTCACCGGCAACCGAATAATGACCGTAGCGCTCGGTCTCGGCGCGGAACGGGCGGATCATCTGCGAGTGGCAGCCCACGCAGCCTTCGCGAATGTAGATGTCACGGCCTTCGAGTTGCAGCGCGGTGTAGGGCTTCATCCCCTCGACCGGCGTATTGGCTACGTCCTGGAAGAACAACGGGACGATCTGGGTAAGGCCGCCGATGCTGACGGCGAAGACCATCAGCAAGGCCAGCAGGCCGACGTTTTTCTCGATGACTTCATGTTTCATCAGGCAGGTCTCCTCAAGCCAGCTGGGCGTTCGCAGGGACGGTATCCAGCGCTGGCGAACGCACCGTGCGCCAGGTGTTCCAGGCCATCAGGAACATGCCGCTGAGGAAGATCGCGCCACCGACGAAGCGCACGACGAAGCCTGGATGGCTGGCCACCAGGGTTTCGACGAACGAGTAGGTGAGCGTGCCGTCGCTGTTGACAGCGCGCCACATCAGGCCCTGGGCGATGCCGTTGACCCACATCGAAGCGATGTAGAGCACGGTGCCGATGGTGGCCAGCCAGAAGTGCGCGTTGATCAGCCCGATGCTGTACATGCGCTCTTTGCCGAAGACCTTGGGGATGGTGTGGTACAGGGCGCCGATGGAAATCATCGCTACCCAGCCCAGGGCGCCGGCATGCACGTGGCCGATGGTCCAGTCGGTATAGTGGGACAAGGCGTTGACAGTCTTGATGGCCATCATCGGGCCTTCGAAGGTGGACATGCCGTAGAAGGCCAGGGAAACCACCAGGAAGCGCAGGATGGGGTCGCTGCGCAGTTTGTGCCAGGCGCCGGACAGGGTCATCATGCCGTTGATCATGCCGCCCCAGCTTGGAGCCAGCAGCACCAGCGACATCACCATGCCCAGCGATTGAGCCCAATCAGGCAGGGCGGTGTAGTGCAGGTGGTGAGGGCCTGCCCAGATGTACAGGGTGATCAGCGCCCAGAAGTGCACGATCGACAGGCGATAGGAGTACACCGGGCGTTCGGCTTGTTTGGGCACGTAGTAGTACATCATGCCCAGGAAGCCTGCAGTCAGGAAGAAGCCCACGGCGTTGTGGCCGTACCACCACTGCACCATGGCATCGGTGGCCCCGGCGTAGACCGAGTAGGACTTGGTCAGGCTGACAGGCAGCTCCAGGTTGTTGACGATGTGCAGCATCGCCACGGTCAGGATGAAACCGCCGAAGAACCAGTTGCCCACATAGATGTGCTTGGTGTTGCGTTTCATCAGGGTGCCGAAGAACACCACGGCATACGCCACCCACACGATGGTGATCAGGATATCGATCGGCCATTCCAGTTCGGCGTATTCCTTGGAGCTGGTGTAACCCAGCGGCAGGCTGATGGCAGCCAGCAGAATCACCAGTTGCCAGCCCCAGAAGGTGAACGCGGCCAGGCGTGGCGCGAACAGGGTGGTCTGGCAGGTGCGTTGCACCGAATAATAGGAGGTGGCGAACAGCGCACAGCCGCCAAACGCGAAAATCACCGCATTGGTATGCAGTGGGCGCAGGCGGCCGAAGCTGGTCCAGGGGAGATCGAGGTTCAGGAAAGGCCAAGCAAGCTGGGCGGCGATGAAGACGCCGAGCCCCATCCCGACGATTCCCCACACCACCGTCATGATGGCGAATTGGCGGACCACCTTGTAGTTATAGGCGGTACTGCTGGTTGTGTTCATGTATGGGTTCCCATCCACGGTTATTGGCAGGCTATAGAGCGAGGCAAGCATGAGTAATGGGCAAAATGCCTGCATTGACGGGGATCAATGGGCCAAGGTCGGAAATGTCCCAGGCTTGCGCTGCACACCTGAACACGAGGTGTACGGTGAGCCGTATCGGACCTGCCTGATCCTGGCCCATGGCGCCGGAGCGCCGATGGACAGCGGGTTCATGGAGCAAATGGCGCAAAGGCTCGCGTCCCGTGGCGTAGCCGTGGTGCGCTTCGAGTTCCCGTACATGGCCCAGCGTCGGCAAGGCGGCAGCAAAAGGCCACCCAATCCGCAGCCTGCCTTGCTGCAATGCTGGCGCGAGGTGTACCAACAGGTGCGACCCTTGGTCGCGGGCAAATTGGCGATCGGCGGCAAGTCGATGGGCGGGCGCATGGCCAGCTTGGTGGCCGACGAGCTGGGAGCCGATGCACTGGTGTGCCTGGGCTATCCGTTCTATGCAGCAGGCAAGCCGGAAAAGCCACGGGTCGAACACCTGGCAGGGTTGCAGACCCCGACCTTGGTCGTACAGGGTGAGCGCGATGTCTTGGGCAATCGGGAGGCGGTCGAGCGGTACACCTTGTCACCTGCGATCGAGGTGCAGTGGCTGGCGACGGGCGATCATGACCTAAAGCCCCTGAAGGCTTCCGGGTTCAGTCATGAACAGCACCTGCAGGCAGCGGCCGACAAGGTGGCGCGATTTCTGAATGGGCAATGACGATGCGCGGTGAGCGGGCCCGCGTTCATCAAGGGTGGCGGCCGAGTGAAGGTACTCGGCCTGCGGCAGGCTTAGTCGCGGTACTCGCAGAGGTAGGCCGTTTCGACCTTGACTTGCAGCTGGAACTTACTGTCGGCCGGCACGTTGAACTGGGTACCAGCAGCGAAGGTTTCCCAGGCGTCGCTGCCTGGCAGCTTCACGATCAGCGCGCCCGAGACCACGTGCATGATTTCACGCTTGGCCGTGCCGAACTCGTATTCACCAGGGGCCATCACACCGACGGTGGCCGGGCCTTCTTCGCCAGTGAAAGCGATCGACTTGACGGTGCCGTTGAAGTACTCGTTGACCTTGAACATGGGCGACTCCAGTAACAGAAGAGGGCAAAAAGGCTGGCCAGTATGCCCAAGGCCACTAGCGCCGTCATCCGCTTTGAAAGGCGCCGCCCGTCAACCGTTAGGCAGGCTCAACGGCAGCAGGCGCGCAGTGTTGCGCGCGTCTTCCAAGGCCCGGTGCTGCTGGCCGCAAAAGTGCATGCCGGCCATGTGCAGGGCACTGTTGAGCCCGGTGGGACGCTGCAGGTGACGGGCCTTGGCAAAACGCTGCTTGAGGTTGATGTGCGGCAGAGCCCGCAGCGCGCTGTCCAGGCCATGTTGCCGCCATTCCTGGAGCAATTGCACACGGTCGTAGTCGCCCCAGCTCACCCAGGCCTGCAACTGCGCATGATGGTGCGCCAGCCACCGTTCGAAACTGGGCCAGACCTCGGTAAAAGGGGCGGCCGAGTCCACGTTCGCCTGGCTGATGTGGGTCAGCTCGCGGCAGAACGGCGTCAGCTGAGGCCGCCTGCGTGGCCGCACGAAACGCTGAAAATGGTCGACCTCGCGGCCTTCGCCAGTCACCAGGCTCGCGCCGATTTCAATCACTTCCATGTCTGCGACCGGCCATCCGCCGTCGTCTGTCGTCGCTTCCAGGTCGATCACCAACCAATGGCCCATGTCAGGCTCCCTTCCAAATCTTGCTTGAGCGTAGCCAAAGTCCTGCCACTCGACACCCCTGGCATTTTGCCGCCTGCTTTGGCATAAAGAGCGCGGCCCGGCGGTTGTGCCGGGTCCGGAAAGCGCCTAGCGTAAGCGGATTCCGTTCTTGCATGTGATGAGTGTTCGTTTTGACCCTAGCGCCCGGCCTCAAGGTCCTGTCCGCACTGTTTATTTCTGCCGCCTGCTGGCTGGCGCCGTCGGCACGGGCCGTGGAGCGGGTGGAGGTCAGGGTTGGGGCTGCTCATTTTCCGCCGTACACCGTGCGTCCCGAGCAAGGTGCGGGCACTGGCCTGCTGGCGCAGTTGATCGACGCGCTGAACCTGTCGCAACCCCGTTATCGCTTTGTGCTGGTGCCCACCTCGGTGCAACGACGCTTTGGCGACCTGCTGCAAGGCCGCACCGACATGGCGGTGTTCGAGAACCCGCAATGGGGTTGGGCGCAGGTGCCGCACGAGGCGGTGGACATGGGCCTTGAAGATGCCGAAGTGTTCGTGGGGCGTACCAGCAGCCTGGCCGACCCGCACTATGTGGATGACCTGCAGGGCAAGCGCCTGGCCATGTTCAACGGCTACCACTATGCCTTTGCAGGGTTCAATCCCGACCCCAGCTACCTGCGCAAAGCCTTCAACGCTACCTTGACCTACTCCCACGACAGCAACCTGCTGATGGTGCAGGCCGGTCGTGCCGACATCGCGCTGGTGACGCGCTCGTACCTCACCGACTTTCTGGCCCGTAACCCCTCCAGTCAGGGCCGGCTGGCGGCATCGGGGCGTATCGATCAGGTCTACCACCACTATGCCGTGCTGCGTGCAGGTGGGCCGTTGTCAGCCACTGCTTTCACCGGGTTGCTGCAGGCGCTGCGCGAGAAGGGCGAGCTGGCGCGCATTTTCGAACCCTATGGCATCACGGTCACTGCCGGGCGCCCGTAGCCCCGTCAACGGCAGCGGCTAAATCCGGGGGAGCTGGCATCGTCTTGCAGAGTGAGCCTTCCTTTCACGTCACCGAGTATCGCCCATGCCCTCAGATGCCGCCTTGCAGACAACCCACACGCCACGCTGGCGCAGCCTGAGCGCCGAGCAGCGCGACGGTTTGCTGTGCCTGTCGCTCGAAGCTCGACCCTTGATCACCTTGCGTGTGCACACCCACGGCACTCCAGTGGTGCAGGTGAAATACGTCTGCTCGCAGCGGCCCTACCAGGCGCTGTGGGCGGCGTGCTACTGGCTGTTGTCCCAGGACGCCACCTGCCAGACGTTGACCTGGCAGCTGCATGAAGTGCCCGCCCAGGCGTTGGCTTCTGGCTTGTTGGTGAGCAGCGAGCAACCGGGGCAGTACTTGTGCGAGCGGGCTTTATTCTGGCAGTTGCCTCAGCCGTGGCTGGGTGATGTGCAGGCCGCGGTGTACCCGCAACAGATGCGCATCACCGCTGGTAAACGACACCCGCTGCGAGCACCCAAGCCACGAGGCGAAGTGTACCGGCGCTTCGATACGCGGCTGGGCAGCTGGGTATCGCTGCGCACCCTGGACATCGAGCACGACCTTGAGCGCTTCAACCGCTGGCAGAACGAGCCGCGGGTAGAGGCGTTCTGGCAGGAAGGGGGGAGCCTGGCGCAGCACCGCGAGTACCTGGCCAAGCTCGAAGCGGACCCCCATACCCTCACGCTGATCGGCTGCTTCGATGATCAGCCGTTTGCCTACTTCGAGGCCTATTGGGCCAAGGAAGACCGCATCGCCCCGTTCTACCAGGCCGACGATTATGACCGAGGCATCCACATGCTGGTGGGCGAACAGCAGCACCGCGGCCCGCATAAGGTCGCCAGTTGGCTCTGCGCGCTGGTGCACTACCTGTTCCTGGACGACCCGCGCACCCAGCGCGTTGTCGCCGAGCCGCGTGCCGACAATGCGCGGATGATCGGCTACATGCAGGACCAGTGCTTTCACTGCGACAAGGAATTCGACTTCCCGCACAAGCGGGCTGCGCTGATGATTCTGGGGCGGGAGCGGTTTTTTGATCGTTGTGCTTTGATTTGAGTGTGGTACTGAAGGCGGTCAAACGACTACCTGGCCTCGCACTTGAAACCCGTGATTTTGCGGATGCGCCCCGGCAAGGCCGCTCCCTGGCATTTACCTATAATGCTCACATCTCTGGGGCTGCTGCGCAGCCCATCGCGGCACTAGGCCGCTCCTACCGTGATCGTGGTATGGCCGAAGTAGTGCGATTGCGGGAGCAACTGCCTTTGACCGCATCTGAGGGCCAGCGAACCCCCGTGTGGGAGCGGCCTAGCCGGAGCGCCGGACCGGCCGCGATGGGCCGCGCAGCGGCCCCGGCAATATCAGCCGCGGAGCTGAAATCCTGGGGCTGCTGCGCAGCTCATCGCGGCCGGTCCGGCGCCCCAGCAGTACCGCACCGAGTCATCCAATCACCTTCCCGCCGTTCCTACCGCGTCATCTTCCTGCAATGCACCATCGCATCGCGAATCATGAAGTTGACCAGGGTAGGGGAGACGCCCAGCTCCTTGGCGATGTCTTTCTGCGGTACCCCATGCAGGCGGTACATTTCGAACGCATAACGCGTGCGTGGCGGCAGCTCGTTCAGCGCGCGGGCGATGTCGTCCAGGGCCGCAAGGTTGATGTGGGTGGCTTCGGGCGAGGCGTTCTGCAGGACGACGTTCAGCCCTTCTTCCTCGCTGCCGGCGTATTTCAACTCCATCGCCTGCTTGCGGTAATGGTCGATGGCCAGATTGCGCACGATCTGGAACAGATAGCTCAGCTGCGCCTTGAACGAAGAGGTGATCTGCGGAGCGCTGCCGAGCCTGAAGAAGGCATCCTGCACCACATCTTCGGCCCGCGAGCGGCAGCCGGTGATGCGAGCGGCAATCTTGAGCAAGATGCTGCGGTTTTCTACGAAAGCTTGGAGCAGTGGTGAATCGCACTTACTTGTGGACAGTTGTTCCGCCATGGAAATCACCTGGATGCAAAGGGTAAAGAGCGCGTTGAGGTGTAGGACGCGTCCTAGGACGAGCGACAAGCTATTCAGAATGATAATGATTGTCAAATACGAAACTAAATTAGTATCTGTATCTTTCAGTTCTAAGTCTCGCCTCGACCCGCTTGCGTACCCGCAGGATGGCGCCACGGCTATAGCTGCGCCTGGCTAACTCGCCATGGCCGTCTTTTTCCACCTGACCCGCGCTTCGTTAATTTCTGCCCCCCGCCATCCGTTCCCCTCTGTACATCCCCGGCCGCTGATGCTGTCCGCCCCTGCAGGTGGCCACACCGGCCCGCCCAACCCGACACCGGCAGGAACACCCATGACGCATGCCTTCGAACTCCCGACTTCGCTGGTCCAGGCCCTGATGCAACGCGCCGTACAGAGCCCGGACAAGATCGCCTTGCGCTTTCTGGCCGATGCGCCCGGCGAACAGGCCGTGCTCACCTACCAGGCGCTTGACCAGCGCGCCCGCGCCATCGCCGCCGCGCTGCAGGCGCGGGCTACATTCGGGGACCGTGCCGTGCTGTTGTTTCCCAGCGGCCCGGACTACGTGGCGGCGTTCTTCGGCTGCCTGTATGCCGGCGTCATCGCGGTGCCGGCCTACCCTCCGGAGTCCGCGCGTCAGCACCATCAGGAGCGCCTGCTTTCGATCATCGACGATGCCGAGCCGCGCCTGCTGCTGACCAGCGCGCGATTGCAAGAAAGCCTTCAGGGCCTGGAGGCGCTGCAAGCCGCGCAGGCCCCGGAGCTGCTGGCCGTTGACCGGCTCGATCCCGCACGGGCGGCGGATTGGCGCGAGCCTGCATTGCAAGCCCATGACATCGCGTTCCTGCAGTACACGTCCGGCTCCACGGCCCTGCCAAAAGGAGTGCAGGTCAGCCACGGCAACCTGGTGGCGAACGAACAGCTGATCCGCCACGGCTTCGGTATCGACCTGAACCCTGACGACGTGATCGTCAGCTGGCTCCCGCTCTACCACGACATGGGCCTGATCGGCGGCCTGCTGCAGCCGATCTTCAGCGGCGTGCCCTGCGTGCTGATGTCGCCGGGTTATTTCCTGGCGCGGCCGCTGCGTTGGTTGCAGGCCATCAGTGAGTACGGCGGCACCATCAGCGGCGGCCCTGACTTTGCGTACCGCCTGTGCAGCGAGCGGATCAGCAAGGCTTCACTGGCCGGGCTCGACCTGAGCCGCTGGCGGGTGGCGTACTCGGGCTCCGAGCCGATTCGCCAGGACAGCCTGGCCACCTTCGCCGACACCTTCCAGGCCTGCGGCTTCAAGCCACACAGCTTCTTCGCCAGCTACGGGCTGGCTGAGGCGACGTTGTTCGTCAGCGGCAGCCGCCGCGGTGAGGGCATCGGCGCCTTGGCGCTCGATGCCCAGGCCTTTGCCGAAAACCGCGCCGAGCCGGGCGAGGGCAGCGTGGTGATGAGCTGCGGCTGGCCACAGCCAGGCCATGCGGTACGCATCGTCGAACCCGGGCAGTGCCAGGTGCTGGCGGACAACCAGGTGGGGGAAATCTGGGCCGCCGGGCCAAGCATCGCCCACGGGTACTGGCGCAACGCCCAGGCCAGCGCCCAGACGTTCGTCGAGGCGGATGGCCAGCGCTGGCTGCGCACAGGCGACCTGGGTTTCATGCGCGGCGGCGAGGTGTTCGTCACCGGTCGCCTGAAAGACATGCTCATCGTGCGCGGGCAGAACCTCTACCCGCAGGACCTGGAAAAAACCCTTGAGCGTGAGGTGCCTGCGCTGCGCAAGGGCAGGGTGGCCGTCTTCGCCGTCGAGCACGAGGGCGAGCAAGCCATTGGCGTGGCGGTGGAAATCAGCCGCAACGTGCAGAAGACGACAGCCCCCGAGGCACTGATCAAAACGCTTCGTCACGTCGTCGCCGATGCCTGCCGCCAGGCCCCGGCCGTGGTCCTGTTGCTCAACCCGGGTGCCTTGCCCAAGACCTCCAGCGGCAAACTCCAGCGCTCGGCCTGTCGCCTGCGCATGGACGATGGCACCCTCGATTGCTACGCGCGCTTTCCCCAGCCCGCTTTGCCGGCCACCCAGGCCATGACCGGCGACGGGTTGCAGGCGCAAATCGCCCGTCTTTGGTGCGACATTCTCAAGGTCGAGGCGGTGGCGGCGGACGATCATTTCATGCTGCTGGGCGGCAACTCCATTGCTGCCACCCAGGTCACGGCAGCGCTGGCCGACGCCTTGGGCATCGAGCTGAGCCTGCGCACCCTTTTCGAGGCCCCGGTGCTGGCCGACTATACCCAGGCGGTTGCCACAAGCCTTGCCCAAGGCCAGCAAACAGAGGCCATCGCGCTGTTGTCCCGCGACAGGCCACTGCCCCAGTCGCTGGCGCAGAACCGCCTGTGGCTGCTCTGGCAACTGCAGCCGCAGTCGGCTGCCTACAACATCCCTGCTGGCCTGCAACTGCGCGGGGCCCTGGATGAACCTGCTCTGGAAGCCGCCCTGCAAGCGCTGGTGGCCCGCCACGAAGCCTTGCGCACGGTGTTCAGCGACGTCGACGGCCAGGCAGTGCAACGCATCCTGGCTCACCTGCCGGTGAACCTTCAGCGGCTCGACCTGCAGGGGCAAGCGCCTGAGCAGGTCGACAGCCAGCGAGAGGCCGAGGCGTGCCTGCCATTCGATCTGCAGGAGGGTCCGCTGCTGCGCCTGACGCTGGTCCATCTGGACGAGGAGCATCACCAGCTTTGGGTCACCCTGCACCACATTGCCGCCGACGGCTGGTCGCTCACCCTGCTCATGGACGAGCTGGCGCGCCTCTATGCGGCGTATTGCCAGGGTCTTGAACCCAAGCTGGCTCCGCTCGGGCTGGGTTACGCCGACTACGGCAACTGGCAGCGCACGTGGTTGGCAGAGGGTGCAGCCGAGCGTCAGCTTGCCTACTGGCGCGATCAGCTGGGCGATGCAGTGCCGGTCCTGGACCTGTGCACCGACCATCCCCGCGCCAGCGACCGTGGCAACCACGCCGCACGCCTGAACGTGAAGGTGCCCGCGCACCTGTCCCAGGCCCTCAAGGCCCTGGCACATCAACACCACTGCAGCCTGTTCATGGTGCTGCTGGCGGGCTGGCAGGCGCTGCTGCACCGCTATACCGGCCAGGCCGACATCCGCGTCGGTGTGCCCAATGCCAACCGCTCGCGTCTGCAAAGCCAAGGGGTGGTCGGTTTCTTCATCAATACCCAGGTGCTGCGCGCTCAGGTCCATGGCCGGCTGCCGTTCGCCGAATTGCTCGGCCAGGTGCGCCAAGCCACCCTGGAGGCACAGGCCAACCAGGACCTGCCGTTCGAGCAGTTGGTCGAGGCGTTGCCCCAGGCCCGGGAGCAAGGCCTGTTCCAGGTCATGTTCAACCACCAGCAGCGCGACCTGTCGGCGTTGCGGCGCCTGCCAGGCCTGCTGGCCGAAGAACTGCCCTGGCACAGCCGGGAAGCCAAATTCGACCTGCAACTGCACAGCGAAGAAGACCATCAGGGCCGTGTGCGCCTGGCATTCGACTACGCCAGCGCGCTGTTCGAGCAGGACACGGTGGCGCGGCTTGCCCAGCAGCTGTTGAGCCTGTTCGAGCACGTCTGCGAAACGCCGCAACTGCCCATCGGCGAGGTACCTTTGCTGGATGAGGCGAGCCGTGCACGGTTGCTGGGCTGGGGGCAAGCGCCGGCTGCACAGCCGCCACAGCTGCTGGTCGAACAGCTCAACGAGCAGGCTCGCCTGCACCCGCAGCGCACCGCACTGGTGTGGGAGGGCGGCAGCCTCGGCTACGCCGAACTGCATCAGCAGGCCAATCGCCTGGCCCATTACCTGCGCGACAAGGGCATTGGCCCCGATACCTGCGTGGCCATCGCCATCGAGCGCTCGCCCCAGCTGCTGGTAGGCCTGCTGGCCATCCTCAAGGCCGGCGGCGCCTATGTGCCCCTGGACGTGGAGTACCCGGCCGAGCGTCTGGCCTACATGCTGGCCGACTGCAACGCCGGCCTGCTGCTCACCCACAGCAGCCAATTGGCTACTTTGCCGCACGTGCAGGGTGTTGGCGTGATCGCGCTGGACCAAGTGCACCTGGACAACTGGCCGAGCCAACCGCCCCGGCTGCACCTGGACGCCGACAACCTGGCGTACGTGATCTATACCTCCGGTTCTACCGGCCAGCCCAAGGGCGTGGGCAACACCCACGGGGCGCTCGCCGAGCGGCTGCAGTGGATGCAGGCGACTTACGCACTGGGCGCGGACGACGTGCTGATGCAGAAGGCACCGATCAGTTTCGATGTTTCGGTGTGGGAATGTTTCTGGCCGCTGATCATCGGCTGCAAGCTGCTGCTTGCCGGTGCCGGTGAGCACCGCGACCCGCAGCGCATCGCAGCGCTGGTGCAGGCCCATGGCGTGACGACCTTGCATTTCGTGCCGCCTCTGTTGCAAGTGTTCGTGCAGGAGCCCCTGGCCGCAGGCTGCAGCAGCCTGCGCCGCCTGTTCTCTGGCGGCGAGGCGTTGCCGGCCGCCCTGCGGGATCGGGTGTTGCAGGTGCTGCCACAGGTGCAGCTGCACAACCGTTACGGCCCGACCGAAACCGCCATCAACGTCACCCACTGGCATTGCACCGCCAGCGACGGTGGGCATTCGCCCATGGGTCGCCCGCTGGGCAATGTACTGTGCCAGGTGCTGGACGATGAGCTGCACTTGAGCGTACCTGGCGTACCCGGCGAGCTGTACTTGGGTGGCATGGGCCTGGCCCGTGGCTACCTGGGCCGCCCTGGCCTGACGGCCGAGCGCTTCGTGCCCCAGCCCGGCGGCAACGGCCAGCGCCTGTACCGAAGCGGCGACCGAGTGCGCTGGTTGGTGCAGTACCCGGCGCTCGAGTACCTGGGGCGCCTGGACCACCAGGTGAAAGTCCGCGGCTTCCGTGTGGAGCCCGAAGAAGTGCAGGCCTGCCTGCTGGCCCAGGCCGGCGTCGAGCAGGCGGTGGTGCAGGTTCGCCAGGACACCGTAGGTGCACAACTGGTGGGTTACTACAGTGGCACCGCCGAATCGAGCGCCCTGCTCGCGGCACTCGCCGGGCAGCTTCCGGCCTACATGGTGCCGGCACAGCTCATGTGGCTGGCGCAGATGCCGCTCGGCCCGAATGGCAAGGTCGATCGCAAGGCATTACCGGCGCCTGTGTGGCAGCAACGTGAACACATCGAGCCGCACAGCCCCTTGCAACGACAGGTCGCGGCCATCTGGTGCGAAGTGCTGGGCCTGCCCCAGGTCGGCTTGCAGGACGATTTCTTCGCCTTGGGCGGGCACTCCTTGTTGGCGACGCAAATCGTCTCGCGCACGCGCCAGGCCTGCGACGTCGAACTACCGTTGAAGGCCTTGTTCGACGCCAGCGAGCTGGGCGCTTTCTGTACCGAAGTTGCGCGCATCCAGGCAAGCGGTGAACGCAATGCGCAAGGTGACATCCCGCGCGTGGATCGCCGTCAGGCGGTGCCGCTTTCCTATTCGCAACAGCGCATGTGGTTCCTCTGGCAAATGGAGCCCAACAGCCCGGCCTACAACGTCGGTGGCATGGCGCGCCTGCGCGGCACCTTGCATGTGGATGCCTTCGAGCGGGCGTTGCACGCGCTAATCGTGCGTCACGAAACCCTGCGCACCACCTTCCCCAGCATCGAGGGCGTGCCTTACCAGTGCGTGACCAACGACAGCAACCTGCAGCTGGCTTGGCACGATTTCAGCGCACTGCCCGACGCTGTTCGCCAGCACAGCCTGCAACAGTTGGCCGACCAGCAGGCACATCAAGCCTTCGACCTGGAAAGTGGCCCCCTGCTGCGTGCCTGCCTGGCCAAGCTGCAAGAGCGCGAACACGTCTTCGTGCTCACCTTGCATCACATCGTCACCGAAGGCTGGGCCATGGACATTTTTGCCCGCGAACTGGGCGAGCTGTACGAAGCCTTCGTCGACGACCGTGAGTCGCCGCTGGCACCTTTGCCCGTCCAGTACCTGGACTACAGCGTATGGCAACGGCAATGGCTGGACAGCGGTGAGGGCGCTCGCCAGCTGGCCTACTGGAAACAGCGCCTCGGCCAGGAGCACCCGGTACTGGCGCTGCCCACCGACCGTCCTCGGCCTGCCGCGCAAAGCCATAAGGGCGAGCTCTACAGGTTCGAGCTTGACCCTGCGCTGGTTCAGCGCGTGCACGCCTTCAACAGCCAGCGTGGCCTGACCTTGTTCATGACCATGACCGCTACCCTGGCCGTGCTGCTGCATCGTTACAGCGGCCAGCGCGACCTGCGCATCGGCGCCCCGGTGGCCAACCGCATCCGCCCCGAGAGCGAAGGGCTGATCGGTGCTTTCCTCAATACCCAGGTGCTGCGCTGCGAGCTGGACGGCCAGATGACCGGTGCCCAGGTGCTCGAGCAGGTGCGCCAGGCAGCCATCGAGGGGCAGTCCCACCAGGACCTGCCGTTCGAACAACTGGTCGAAGCCTTGCACCCACCGCGCAGCAGCGCCTACAACCCGCTGTTCCAGGTGATGTGCAATGTGCAGCGCTGGGCCTTCCAGCAAAGCCGTACGCTGGCCGGCATGCAGGTGGACTACCTGGTCAACGACGCAGCCGCCACCAAGTTCGACCTCTACCTGGAGGTCACGGACCTCGATGGCCGCCTGGGCTGCTGCCTGACCTACAGCCAGGACCTGTTCGACGCACCACGCATCGCGCGCATGGCCGCGCACTGGCAGCAGTTGCTGGTCGGTCTGCTGGATCAGCCCCAGCAACGCCTGTGCGAGCTGCCGATGCTCAGCAGTGCCGAACAGCAGGGGCTGGTTGCGCAGCTGCGTGGTGAGCCGAGCAGTGCGGCGCGGCATACGCTGCATGGGCTGTTCGCGGCCCAGGCGACCCAAGACCCACACGCACGGGCCCTGACGTTCGCCGGCCAGCACCTGAGCTACGGCGAGCTTGATCAGCAGGCCAACCGCCTGGCCCGTGCCTTGCGCGAACGCGGTGTCGGCCCGCAGGTGCGGGTGGGCGTGGCGCTCGAACGTTCGCTGGACATGGTCGTCGGCCTGCTGGCTGTACTCAAGGCCGGCGGCGCCTACGTGCCGCTCGACCCGGAGTACCCGCTGGACCGCTTGCGCTACATGATCGAGGACAGCCAGGTCGGCGTGCTGCTGGGCCAACGCCGCTTGCTGCAGGACCTCGGGCCGTTGCCGGAGCGCCTGGCCTGCTGGAGCCTTGAAGACGATCAGCCGACGCTGGGCGCCTACAGCGAGGCGCCGCTGGACAATGTGAGCCTGGCGCAGCACCCGGCTTATCTGATCTACACCTCCGGCTCCACCGGCAAACCCAAGGGTGTGGTGGTCAGCCATGGCGAGTTCGCCATGCACTGCCAGGCGGTGATCGAGGCGTTCGGCATGCGCAGCGACGATTGCGAGCTGCATTTCTATTCCATCAATTTCGACGCGGCCAGCGAACGGCTATGGGTGCCGCTGCTGTGTGGCGCACGCGTGGTCATCCGTGCCCAAGGGCAATGGGGCGCCGACGAGATCTGCCAGCTGGTGCGAGAGCAGCACGTCAGCGTGCTGGGCTTCACGCCCAGCTACGGCAGTCAGTTGGCCCAGCATCTGGCCCTACAGGGCGAGTGCCTGCCGGTGCGCCTGGTGATCACCGGGGGCGAGGCATTGACCGGCGAGCACCTGCAGCGTATCCGCCAGGCTTTCATCCCTGATCAGCTGTTCAACGCCTATGGCCCCACCGAAACCGTGGTCATGCCGCTGGCCGCCCTGGCCCCGCAAACGCTGGCGGCCGACCTGGGCAGCGTGCCCATCGGGCGGGTGATCGGTCAACGCACGGCCTACATCCTCGATGACGACCTGGCCCTGTTGCCCCAGGGTGGCATCGGTGAGCTGTATGTGGGCGGCGCTGGCCTGGCCCAGGGCTACCACGACCGCCCCGGCCTCACCGCCGAACGCTTCGTCGCCGACCCCTTCAGCCACACAGGCGGGCGCCTGTACCGCACAGGCGACCTGGTGCGCCTGGGCCAGGATGGCCTGGTGGAGTACATCGGGCGCGCCGACCAGCAGGTGAAGATCCGCGGCTTCCGTATCGAGCTGGGTGAGAT
Organism: Pseudomonas sp. DE0157; assembly: GCF_007678615.1. Taxonomy (NCBI): domain Bacteria; kingdom Pseudomonadati; phylum Pseudomonadota; class Gammaproteobacteria; order Pseudomonadales; family Pseudomonadaceae; genus Pseudomonas; species Pseudomonas sp. DE0157. Next base: position 25,123 of record NZ_VEJN01000016.1, on the reverse strand, counting down.
AGAGAGCCGTTTGCAGGCCCATGCCGATGTGGATGAAGCGGTGGTCATCGCCGTGGACATGCAGGGCGTACGGCAACTGGTCGGCTACCTTGTAAGCCCGTACGCAGCTGCCGACACCCATGCCCAGCAACAGCTGCGCGAGGCCGTCAAGGCCCATGCCCATCAGCATCTGCCGGACTACATGGTGCCGGCGCACCTGGTGCTGCTCGAGTCTCTGCCACTGATGGGCAACGGTAAGCTGGACCGCCGCGCTTTGCCGCTGCCCGACCTCGACCAGGCTCGCCAGCAGTACCAGGCGCCGGCCAATGAGGTGCAAGCGCAATTGGCGCAGGTCTGGGGCGAGGTGCTCAACGTCGATCAGGTCGGCGTTCAGGACAATTTCTTCGAGCTGGGCGGTGACTCGATCCTGTCGATCCAGGTGGTCAGCCGCGCGCGCCAGGCCGGCCTGCAATTTACCCCGCGCGACCTGTTCCAGCACCAGACCATCCAGGCCCTGGCGGCCATCGTGCAGCCGGTGCAGGCCACCGACAGCATCGAGCAAGGCCTGCGCCAAGGCATCGCCCAGCTGACCCCGATCCAGCACTGGTTCTTCGACAGCGCCTTGGCGCAGCCGCAGCACTGGAACCAGGCCGTGCTGTTGCAATGCCGCACGCCGCTGGACGAGACCCGGCTGCAAACCGCGCTGGCCGCCCTGGTCGAGCACCACGACAGCTTGCGCCTGCGTTTCAGCGATGCGGCTGGCCGTTGGCAGGGCGAGTACGCCCAGCCTGATGATCAACAGCTGCTGTGGTCGGCCACGGTCGCCGCCCTGGACGATTGCCAGGCGCTGTACACCGACCTGCAACGCAGCCTCGACCTGAAGCGCGGTCCTTTGCTCCGTGGCTTGCTGGTGAGTGACGGGGAGGGTGAGCAACGCCTGGCATTGGCCATCCATCACCTGGTGGTCGACGGCGTTTCCTGGCGCATCCTGCTCGAAGACCTGCAGGCGCTGTACCGAGGCCAGGCCCTGCCGGCCAAGACCCATGCCCCAGGTGATTGGGCGGCGCGGCTGGCCGCCTATGCCAGCAGCGATTCGCTGCGTGATGAGCTGGGCAGGTGGCAGGCGCAAGTGGGCGAGGTACGCCATGAGCTGCCCTGTGATCATCCACAAGGCGGCAACTTGCAGCGTCATGCCCGTACCGTGACCATCAGCCTGGATGCGCAGCAGACCCGCCAGTTGCTGCAGCAGGCGCCTGCGGCCTACCACACCCAGGTCAATGACCTGCTACTGACGGCACTTGCCCGCACCCTGTGCCAGTGGACGGGTCAGCCACAGGCGCTGGTGCAGTTGGAAGGCCATGGCCGCGACGGGTTGTTCGAGGACATGGACCTGACCCGCAGCGTCGGCTGGTTCACCAATGCCTACCCGTTGAGCCTGTCGCCCCTGGCAGGGGATGATGACCAAGCTCTGGCGGCGTCCATCAAGCACATCAAGGAGCAGTTGCGCCAGGTGCCGCACAAGGGCCTTGGCTACGGTGTGCTGCGCTACCTGGCGGACCCGGCAACGCGCGAGCACATGGCGGCCCTGGCGCAAGCGCGCATCACCTTCAACTACCTTGGGCAGTTCGACCAGCAGTTCGACGACGGCGCGCTGTTCACGCCGGTGGACGCGCCGGTGGGCCTGGCCCATGACCCGGATGCGCCGCTGCCCAACTGGCTGAGTGTCGATGGCCAGGTCTACGGCGGTGCGTTGCAACTGCGCTGGACATTCAGCAGTGAACGCTATGAACCGCACACCATCGCCACACTGGCAAACGCCTATCGCCAAGAACTGATAACGCTGATCGACCATTGCCTGGCAGACGGGCAGGGCAGCTACACCCCCTCGGACTTCCCCCTGGCGCACCTTACCCAGGCGCAGATCGACGCGCTGCCCGTGCCAGCCAACCTGATCGAGGACGTCTACCCGCTGACCCCCATGCAGGAAGGCATGCTGCTGCACACCCTGCTCGAACCCGGCACCGGCCTGTACTACATGCAGGATCGCTATCGCATCAACAGCGCACTCGACCCTCAGCACTTCGCCCTGGCCTGGCAACAGGTGGTGGCGCGCCACGAAGCCTTGCGCGCCTCGTTCAGCTGGAACAGTGGCGAGGCCATGCTGCAGATCATCCACAAGCCTGGGCAACTGGCCATGGATTACCAGGACTGGCGCGATCTGGACGCCGCCGACCAGGAGGCTCGCTTGCAAGCCCTGCACAAGCAGGAGCGCGAAGCCGGCTTCGACGTGTTGCATACGCCGCCGTTCCACCTGCGCCTGGTGCGTGTGGCCGATGCGCGCTACTGGTTCATGATGAGCAACCACCACATCCTCATTGATGCCTGGTGCCGCTCGCTGCTGATGAACGACTTCTTCGAAATCTACCAGGCGCTGGGCGAGGGCCGGCAGGCGCAACTACCGGTGCCGCCGCGCTACCGCGACTACATCGGCTGGCTGCAGCGCCAGGGGCTGGACGACGCGCGCGCCTGGTGGCAAGCCAACCTGGCCGGCTTCGAGCGCGCCACGGCACTGCCAAGCGACCGCCCGCTGCGCCATGAGCATGCGGGCAGCGGCATGATCGTCGGCGATTGCTACACACGCCTGGCGGTCAGTGAGGGCGCTCGCCTGCGCGAGCTGGCCCAGGCCCACCAGTTGACCGTCAACACCTTCGCCCAGGCAGCCTGGGCCCTGGTGCTGGCGCGCTACAGCGGCGAGCGCGACGTGGCCTTCGGCGTGACCGTGGCGGGTCGGCCGGTGAGCATGCCGCAGATGCAGCGCACCGTCGGCCTGTTCATCAACAGCGTGGTGCTGCGCGTACAGCTGCCAGCGGCCGGCCAGGGTTGCAGTGTGCGCCAGTGGTTGCAGGGTTTGCTGGAGCGCAACATGGAACTGCGCGAGTACGAATACCTGCCACTGGTGGACATTCAGGCGTGCAGCGAACTGCCCAAGGGCCAGCCCTTGTTCGACAGCCTGTTCGTGTTCGAGAACGCCCCGGTGGAAACCGCCGTGCTCGACCACGCCCAGCACCTGGATGCCACCTCCGACTCAGGCCGCACCCACACCAATTTCCCGCTCACCGCGGTCTGTTACCCAGGTGATGACCTGGGCCTGCACCTCTCGTTCGACCAGCGCTACTTCGACTACCCGACGGTCGAGCGCTTGCTGGCCGAATTCAAACGCCTGCTCCTGGCGCTGGTCCAGGGCTTCGACGGACAAGTGCAAGCGTTGCCGCTGGTGGGCGCCGAGGAACAGCGTTTCTTGCTCCAGACATGCAACAACACCCAGCGGGCCTACCCCCTGGAGCACAGCTATGTCGCGCAGTTCGAGGCGCGCGTGGCCGCCCATCCCCAGCGTACCGTGGCCCGGTGCCTGGACGCCGAGTACGACTATGCCGGCCTGAACCTGGCGGCCAACCGCCTGGGCCATGCGCTGATCGAGGCGGGTGTCCGGGTGGATCAACCGGTGGCCCTGCTGGCCGATCGTGGTTTGCCACTGCTGGGCATGATCGTGGGCAGCTTCAAGGCCTGTGCCGGTTACCTGCCGCTGGACCCAGGCCTGCCTACTGCGCGCCTGCAAAGCATTCTTGAGCTCAGCCGCGCGCCAGTGCTGGTGTGCAGCGCGGCCTGCGCCGAGCAGGGGCAGGCCTTGCTACAAGCCATGGACCCGGCCGTACGGCCCCAGTTGCTGGTGTGGGAAACCGTCCAGACCTGCACCACGGCCAGCCACAACCCTGAGGTCTACAGCGGCCCGGACAACCTCGCCTACGTGATCTACACCTCAGGCTCCACCGGCTTGCCCAAGGGCGTGATGGTGGAACAGCGCGGCATGCTCAACAACCAACTGAGCAAGGTGCCCTACCTGGCGCTGACCGAACACGATGTCATCGCGCAGACGGCATCGCAGAGCTTCGACATTTCGGTGTGGCAGTTCCTGGCCGCGCCGCTGTTCGGCGCCCGGGTCGAAATCGTGCCCAACGTCATTGCCCACGATCCCCAGGGCCTACTCACCCATGTTCAGGCCACCGGCATCACCGTCCTTGAGAGCGTGCCATCGCTGATCCAGGGTATGCTTGCCAACGAACACCAGACGCTGGACGGCCTGCGCTGGATGCTGCCAACCGGCGAAGCCATGCCACCGGAGTTGGCGGCGCAGTGGTTGCAGCGTTACCCACGGATCGGCCTGGTCAACGCCTACGGGCCAGCGGAATGCTCGGATGACGTGGCGTTCTTCCGTGTCGATGCCGCCTCCACCCAGGGCAGCTACTTGCCCATCGGCACCCCGACCGACAATAACCGGCTGTACCTGCTGGGCGATGAACAGCAACTGGTGCCGCTGGGCGCCGTGGGTGAGTTGTGCGTGGCGGGTACGGGCGTGGGGCGAGGCTATGTGGGCGACCCGGCACGCACGGCATTGGCGTTCATTCCCCACCCTTACGGTGCACCCGGCGAGCGTGTGTACCGCACCGGCGACCTGGCCCGCCAGCGACCTGACGGGGTGTTCGAGTACGTGGGCCGTGTCGATCACCAGGTGAAGATTCGCGGTTACCGTATCGAACTGGGTGAAATCGAAGCCCGGCTGCACGAGCAGCCGCAGGTCCGCGATGCAGCGGTGGCCGTGCAGGATGGTGTCAACGGCAAGCATCTGGTGGGTTATCTGGTGCCGCACCACGGGCTAAAGGGCGACGACACCGTGCTCGCTCAGCTCAAGGCACGCCTGCGCGCCGAGCTGCCCGAGTACATGGTGCCCCTGCATTGGGCCTGGCTCGAAGCCTTGCCTCACAACGCCAACGGCAAGCTCGACCGCAAGGCCCTGCCTGCCGTCGACATCGGCAACCAGCACAGCCAGGCCTATCAGGCACCGCGCAGCGAGCTCGAAGGCCTGCTGGCCGGTATCTGGGCCGAGGTGCTCAAGGCCGACCGGGTTGGCGTACACGACAACTTCTTCGAACTGGGCGGGCACTCGCTACTGGCCACCCAGATCGCCTCGCGGGTGCAGAAGCAACTTCAGCTGAACGTGCCATTGCGGGCGATGTTCGAGTGCAGCACGGTGGCGGAATTGGCCGTGTACGTGGAGGGACTGCAGGGCAGCGCCCTGGATGAAGACAAGGTGGACCGGTTGAGTGACTTGATGGCGGAGTTGGAAGGGTTGTGAGGGGCGGCGGGCGATGGGTAATCGCCCGTTCGTTCAAGGGCTGACGACGCCGGATAATTGGCGGGGCTGAAATCCTTGGGGCTGCTGCGCAGCCCTAAGGACATGAGCTGGCTCGCTCGGGTCGCGGCTCAAGGGGGCCTCGCAAGCTGCCGTCTTCACCTTTCTCGAGCGTGTTCACTGCGCCTGTGATAACGACTTGAGTGACCGATCATACAGCTAGCGCCTTTATAAACGCCTCATCCAGTGAGTTGGCTTGGTACCTAGCCAGCAATTGATCTGCGTTATCGAATGCCTGAAGTTGTTGATGGGCAAGCATGTAAAAGCGGGTGCAGTTATCTACGATTTCCTGTGTGTAATGGGACGATATCATGACGCTGGCGCCCTCACGGCAGGCGCTCTTGATGCCCAACCAAATATAATGCCGAAATTCAGGGTCTACCCCCGCGGTCGGCTCGTCGAGCATGATCAAGTCACTGCCCGTCAACAAGAGCGTCAAGCTGATGAAGCTGCGCACTTCCCCGTAACTGCATTTGGACGCCTTTTTTTGTGCAATCTCTGAAAAGCGCCGGCCCAATGCGGGAGACCACCCATCAAGGCGCACGATGGCCTGATCAATGCTTAGCAATGTTGGCATATTTAAAAGCGTAATGAGTTTGTAAACCTCCCCCATTCGAAGCTGTGGAAGCGGTGTAAGGATCTGAGTCAGGTAGGTGGGGTGACGAGCATTATTGCAAATCACGCCACCCGTCGGATACCGAAGTCCACTGATAATGTCGAACAGTGTGGTCTTTCCGGCACCGTTGCAGCCTAGAATGCCCACTGCTTCGCCGGGCGATAAGTCGATATTTATCTTGTGAAATAAAAGCCTTTTTTGGTGCGAGAAGGAAAGTTCGGTGAGGGTCAGTAGGCGCATCAGTAACGGCTCCAAACCGGTTGAATTCTAGAATGCTTGGCTGTCAGGTAGAGCGCTGTGATGGACAGCATGAATAAGGGTGGGAAGACCATTCCGAGAGCAAGGTCGCCGTGAAAAAGCTGGGTGCTCACAATTAGTGGGTTAAGGAGCATGACTAGAGGGTGCTGGGACTCAACGGTGGCAGCGCCGAGATAGCTCGAGACGAGCATGAGGAATGACAGAAGCGAGAAAAGGGTGCCGGCCGTGCTGAACGTGAGGGGGAGAGAGGCTATTATCAAGCCGATGAGTGTGAAGCCGAGATAACTTGTTGAAAAACATGCAAGGATGAACGTGTATTCTTGTAGTGAGTATGAGCCATGTAACGGTTTGGTGATTAAATAGAATAGCGATGCGTAAACTAAGCTCATCAGCGCATAGCTGATCATTTGAGCGGTAAGAAAATATAGCATCGGCTCCTTTCGATAAATAAATGAACGGATAAAGCCGCTCTCTCTCCTGCCGATTAAGTAAAAACTGAATCCAAAAAAGGCGACGTTGGCAGATATGTAGGCATAGAACCAACCCGCTTGTTTCAGATAGGGTAAGTTTGAGCTTCGGACCACAATGAAATAAAGTATGCAGGGTGCAGCTGAAGTCCATAAAAAGCTGGAAGTATCTCTGATATGCTCTTTTATGAGAAGCAGGGAGATATGGAAAAGCCTGACCGATGTGTGTTTTGTTATGTTTTTTTTGCTGTCATGGGAAAGGTACCATGGTGTTGAGTTGTTCGACGATGAATTGGTCTTGGAAGTCCTGAGAGTATCTGTTGTGCAGGTTGAAGTGCGACGAATTGTTCATGTGTAGAAAGAGATTTGGAGATGTGTACTTGCAGAAATAAACAATGCTTTCTGCGCAGGCCGTGGTGCTCACATAAAGATAACCATCGAATTTAAGGGTTTTTAGCGTACGCATAAGCGTAGCAGTATCAAAATTTTGCTGAGCATGCTCATTATCGCACTTCGGAGATGTGGAAGTGACGGAAGTCATTGCGCTATAGGTTGAGTATCGATTGCATGATAAGAAGTGGCGCAAATATGAATCTTCAATTGCATTGATATCTTTAGCTGTGGAGGAGAATGAATGCATGTAGCGAAAGGTTTGCCAAAGCTCTATCAAAGATTTTTCCAGTGCGCTTTCAAGGTCAGAGGCGTAGGACATTCCGGCGCAGAATCTGACAGGCTTAGGTTTAGCTGAGTCGTCGCCATAACACGCTAGAACACAGCGACCTGGAAATCTTTTGTCTGTAAGATCCAAGAACGCGATGTCGCCAGCGTTAGAAAGCGCTTTTAGGATCTTCTTGCTTGCACGACCGGATAGCGCCGAGGTTGCTTCGCTCAAGGAGATGACTCCAGAACAAGTTTTTGTCAGCCAGCATCTGAGGAGAAACTGTCTTTCAAGTGCCTCTTTGATAGCGCCCAGTATTGCTAATTCGAGATTTGAATGTGCGCTACATCCGCAGGTATCTCTATTAGGATAAAACCTGTTGTCATCAGTGTCTGAGCATGAGTTTAGTGTGATGAGGGCTGTAGGTATCGAGCAGCGAGAGAGGTCAACGATTCGATACACCTCTGTCCTGTCAAAACGATGCGAGGATATTTCGGTCTTTGAGTTTTCTTTTGCGGTTTGAGCTAATGCTGAAGTCAGCGCAGCGGTCTCATTTGGATACAGCCCTTGACTGATTGGATTTTTATCGCTGACCTCAATGTCCAGATAAAAGTGCTTACGCTCTAAATGCTCGCCATTTGCGGCTTTGACCACCTCGCTGTTCCAACCGGCGCTTGAGCCATTCGTACGCCAACGACTCCCGCATTCTACGCTGTGAGGAAGATGCTTAACCGCAGCAGGTCTATGAAATTCAAAATCGGGCAGTAACTGAAAATGTATTTCATTATAGTGATTCATGATTCACCCTATGAATTGTACGCACAGAGGTATAAACAGCCCATGATTGAGGTTTAAAGCCTGCGTCACTTGATAGTTGGTAAATCCTGACCAGGGTCTACACCGCTCCCGCCACAGCCACCCGCGCCGCCTGAATCACCGAACAACTCGGCTTCCATATCACAGCCTGTTTCACCCTTGAGGCTGACCAGAGAAAAACCAAATTGAATATCCATAATAACTCCTAAGAATGCCCCGGAAGTCGGGGTCAACTGGGTTTAGTCAGAATGGTCAGCAATGTCAAAATTTATATTTTATTATTCTCTCTTGTTCAGGCTGGATAGTGCTTTAAAAATTCTCGGGGAGTAGGATTCTTCTGAGAGGGTCTTCCTAGTGATGGGTCATGAAACACACAACTTGTGGGAAAAATCTTCGTTGGAAGTAGCTCATTGCCTTTTTCGTAGTCGGAACTATTGGTTTGCTACGTCTGATGTTCGGTTTTCAGATAAATAGAACTGGTACGAAGGGGGAGGGAAATTGCCTTTCAAATCGTTTCAAATTGTAAATATCTCTTGGTTCATTCCGCTCAATTGCGCCCGGCTACTCGACATCTGTTAGGTTAAATTCCTTGATTGTTCAACGGACGTCCGTGTTGAGTAAGCGCTCCACGAACCCCACATTCAAAGCGCTTAGCTGATCCCGGATGCTGTGCTCCCGATTTCTTTCTGGAGCCCGCGCGCCATGATGTGTCCCGACGCCAAAGTCGAAAAAGTCTTCCTCTATCCCAAGCCAGTCGACTTTCGAAAGTCCATTGACGGTCTGGCCGCACTAGTCGAACTGGACATCAAAGTGGCGTTGGTCGACCCCGTGCTCTTCGTGTTTCTCAACAAAACGCGAAACCGCGTGAAGATCTTATACTAGGAGCGAAACGGCTTCTGCCTTTGGCTCAAGCGCCTCGACTCGGAGCGCTTCAAAACATCGCCTGACCCCACCGACGAGGCCATTATCCCGACCGTCCAGGAACTCAACTGGCTACTCGACGGCTTCGACCTCTGGCGCAACCGCCCACATCAAGTTCTGATGCCTCGCTACGTCGCCTGATTCGGTATAATCCGCGGCATGATTTCCATGCCCGACACCCTCCCTGACGATCCGGTTTTGCTCAAGCAACTGCTTGAGCAAATGATCAATGAGCGCGCGTCTGATAAGGGCAAATCGTTCATCTGGAAGAAGAGGTGGCGCTGCTCCGCCAGCGGTTATTCGGCCGTAAGACAAAGCAGACCAACGATTCGGCTACGCCCCAATTCCCTTTCTTTGACGAAGCAGAAAGCCTGGCAGAGCCGGCTGACGAGGCTTCTGATGAAGAAGTTGTTGCACCGAGCAAGCGCCGCGGCAAACGCAAGCCACTGCCCAGTGATCTGCCGCGTGTCGAGGTCTTCCATGAACTGCCTGAGCACGAGCTGACGTGTGCGTGCGGCTGCCGCAAGCACGCCATTGGCGAAGAAGTCAGCGAGCAACTCGAAATTGTCCCAATGCAGATCCGGGTCATCAAGCACATCCGCAAGGTTTACGGCTGCCGCGACTGCGAGTCAGCGCCGGTGACTGCGGATAAACCCGCTCAGATGATCGAAAAAAGCATGGCCAGCCCCAGCGTGCTGGCGATGTTGTTGACCACCAAATACGTGGACGGCCTGCCACTTCATCGCTTCGAGAAAGTGCTCGGTCGTCACGGCATCGATATCTCGCGTCAAACCTTGGCACGTTGGGTCAGCCAGTGCGGCGAGCACTTTCAGCCGCTGCTGAATCTGATGCGCGACAGCTTGTTGAATAGCTGCATCATTCATTGCGATGAGACTCGGGTACAGGTATTGAAAGAGCTTGACCGCGAACCGGGTAGCCAATCCTGGATGTGGGTACAAATTGGCGGCCCGCCCGATAAGTCAGTCATCCTTTTCGACTACTCCACCATCCGAGCGCAGGAGGTACCGACTCGCCTGCTGGACGGGTATCGCGGCTATGTGATGACCGATGATTATGCTGGCTACAACGGTCTCGGAGCGCAGGATGGCGTTGAGCGCCTAGGCTGCTGGGCACATGCGCGGCGCAAGTTCGTTGAGGCACAAAAAGTACAGCCCAAGGGCAAGACCGGATGCGCTGACATCGCGTTGAACCTGATCAACAAGCTCTATGGCGTCGAGCGCGACTTGAAGGACAGCAGCGATGAAGTTCGTAAAGCTGCCCGCGTGGAGCGCAGTTTGCCATTGCTGACTCAGCTGAAAAGCTGGGTCGAGAAAACGCAACCTCAGGTGACATCGCAGAATGCCTTGGGCAAAGCTATCGGCTACTTGGCCAGCAATTGGAGCAAATTGGAACGCTACGTCGAACACGGATACTTGCCGATCGACAACAACGCTGCCGAGCGCGCCATTCGCCCGTTTGTCATCGGTAGAAAGAACTGGTTCTTGAGTGACACGCCCAAAGGTGCCTCTGCCAGCGCCCAGCTTTACAGCCTGGTCGAAACCGCCAAAGCCAACGGCCAAGAGCTTAATGCGTGGCTGCGCCACGCATTGGAACAGCTGCCGCAGGCGTCCTCGGTGGAGAATTACGAAGCCCTGCTGCCGTGGAATTGCGTGCGTCAAGGGCATCGCTGACGCACCGCCCCATCTTTGAGTAGGTGGGGTTTATGGAGCGCTTACCCGTCTTCACCTTTCTCAAGCGTGTTCACTGCGCCGGTCCATGAACCCCACCTGCCCGCAAGGTGAGGTTTCAGTAGATCGTGGCATTACGGACTCACAGTTCCACGGCAACAGCGATTCGTAGTCACCAACTGTCGACGCATGCGTTAGCTGTTCCAGTGCGTGGCGCAGCCAGGCCCCTGCCTGGCAGGCCACCCGTTTGTACCCACATCCAGTGTTGACTGCGTGGCTCACTGTCAGACTCTTCCGATACCTGAATACGGGTTTCGTCGCAGTAGATGACCTGGCTGGCCAGCAAACTGTCGCGCATCACGTTCAGCAGCGGCTGGAAGTGTTCCTGCACTGGATGACTCAACGCGCCAACGTGTGCCTTGGAATATCGATGCCCTGGCGGCCCAGTACCTTGTGGTCACAATGAAGGGGTAGACCATCGATGTACTTTAGTGGTCAGCAGCATGGCCAGTACGCTGAAGCTGGCCAAGCTCTTCTGGATCAATTGAGCTGGCTTGTCGACTGTCACTGGTGCGGCTTCGAAGTCACGGCAACCGTAAATCTTACGGATGTGCTTGATCACACAGATCTGCATCGGAACGATTTCGAGCTGTTCCCTGAACTCATCACGGATGGCATGCTTGCGGCACCCAAATCTGTTGCGGTTAGTACGGTTGGCAGCTCTCATGCAGTGGGTGTGTAGTTAATTAGATCGCACAGATGACAAGTGGCTCTCAAGATAAAATGTTTTCCACCGCCGAAATTTCAAGGCAATCGAAACTTGGACTAACTTTTGGTAAAGGGGATCTTGTGCGAACATTGTGTCTGTGTCGCGGCCGGGAAGGGGCAGGCCATGTGTGTCGATGCCGGCTGCAAACGAGGCCGCGGCCAGCGATTCCACTTGAGCTTCATATTCGATGTGACTAAGCGGTGATGTCGTATCTAGGTGTCTCAAGGTCAGGTCCAAAGTCCTCTGATCCGCGTAAGGTCTGGGCGTATACTGAGGAGGCCGCGAACCGTTAATAGGGTGATCTATTGGAATAGCTTTGCTTCTCTCTCTAGCGTCTTTTACTAATGAATTAAAGTGGTTAGTTATCGCGGTTGCTTTGGCTTGATCATAGGGTGGTGGTGCGCTGAAGTTAGGAGACACTATGGCCTTTGAAATTGATTGATGGGTTTTCGCAGCATCGACAAGAGCGGGAATAATATATCCGTTAGATTTATTTCTTCTCGCAAACCAAAACTTTATATGTCCGGAGCTGTCTGTGTAATTGACCGGATCGCCTGCGCAATACATATAGACATTAATTCCGCCTGCCCCAAAAGGGCTCCAACTATCAGGTGATATAAATCGCATTAGAGAGGGGCTGAAAGCGCGGTATCCATTGCCCAGTAAGTAACATTGCGTATGTAATTCTAAGTTTTCGCCGTTGAAGTTTGTCAGTGTTCGTGATGGTGGTGATGTGTGTCCGTAGGGGGAATGTGCATGAGATTCTGATTGTTGACTGCTCTTTGTTGTAAGTGCTGAACCCTTCCCATCCGTGAATAGCAGGAGTGGATGGCACTGAATGTCAGTGCTTGTCTCTGCCAAAGGTTGATGACCCGCACGGAAGGCGGTGCGTGTGCTTCGGCCTCCTCGCACTGTCATTAGCTTACCGTTCTGGTAAAACATCAACTTAGTGTCAGTACTTAGTATCATTTTAGAAACCCTGTGTGGGCAGATAGATAGGTCACCAGTTTCTCAACACGACTGCCGCACGACAACTGACATAAATACTAGGTGAAGCTGCAATCGGCCCAGCTTGCGCAGCGCTTAATGGCCTCGATAATCGGGCGGGTACAAATCTTCAAGTACCCAATCCAATTTCTCGTTTCTAGGCTCTGTACGAAATTCTTAGAAACCCGGTCATTGCGCTGCCGTCGAAAGGGTTTTTTTTAGATTCCTCAGCCCTCAACGGAAAGTAATCCTATGATAGCGAAGCGGTGCAAAATCTCGAACGAGGCTTGGGCTCTGGTCTGTGCCGATGAGGGATCGACTACCGCGCCAAGCCGGTCCCGCGCTCATGCCCCGTTACCGCTTACCCAAAATCGTCCCCAGCATTTCCGGCCGTGGCGCCCCTTGCTGGCTATGCACCTTGCCTTCCCTGCCCTGATAGAAGATCGCAGGTGTGGCCTGCAGGCCCATCTCCTGCATCAGGGCCATGTTGGCGGCGAGCTTTTGCTGCACCTCGACCGGCACCTTGTCCAAGGCCTTGAGGGTGCTGCCCTTGCCGGCTTTCTCATGCTGCTGCAGCGCTTTGGCGGGGTCCTTGGCGGCGAGCAGTGCTGCCGACTTGCCTGGGCTGTCCTCACGGATGATACCGACCATGATGTGGCGCAGCTGCACCTTGCCCGATTCCACCCATGGCCGGGCCTGTTCCCAGAACATGTTGCAATACGGGCAGTTGGGGTCGCTGAACAGGTAGACCTTGCGCGGTGCATCGGCCTTGCCGTCGGCGATCCAGGCAGACTTTTCCATCTTTTGCCAGAACGCCTGGGTCATGGGGCCGTAAACCAGCTTCTCCAGTGGAGCGGCGCTCAGGTCCTGGCCCTGTTCGTCGAACAGATTGCCCACCAGCACGTGCTTGCCGTCAGGAGTGAGGTACAGAGCCAGGGGGTTGTTCTGATACTCGGCGGCATAGCCGCGCAGGCCGTTGGGCGCATCGAAGCTGCCCTTGATCACGGCGCCCTTGCTTTGCAATTGCTGGACCGCCTTGGGCAGGTCTTCGGCATACAGGGCAGGGCTGGCAAGCAAGCAAACGGTGAGCGGGAGGAGTGCAGGCAGTCGCATGGTCAATGTCCTTGTGCGGCAGGTTCGGGCGTGGTGGCCCGTTCGTAGGATTCCAGGGCGTGACGGAGGCTGGCGCGCGACAGCTCGCCCAAGTGGCTGCCGAGCAGGCGGCCGCCCTCGTCGTAGAACAGGGTGGTAGGCAGGGCCATGGAGCCGACGCGCTGGGCCAGCAGGCCAGTGCCGTCGAACAGCACGTGGGTCAGGCTCAAGCCGGTGGTGGCCAGGAACGTGCTGACGTTTTCAGGTGTCTCGCCCTGGTTGACGAACAGGAACGTCACATGGGGATACTCGCCTTGCGCCTGTTGCAGCACAGGCATTTCCCGACGGCAGGGCGGGCACCAGGTTGCCCAGATATTGATCACCAGCGGCTTGCCCCGATAGCTTTGCAACGCCACCGACTCGCCTGCAGCGTCGCGTAGGGTGATCGCAGGCAGTTCGGTCCCCTTGCTGTACAGATGGCTACCAAAGCTGGCCAACCCCCAGAACAAGGCGCCGCTGAACAGCGCCCAGCCCAATGGCCTGCGCAGGCCAGGGCGCCGCCAGCCTTGCCACACAGCGGCCAGGCTGATGCCCACAAGCCCAGGCCAGAGCAGAAAACCGCCGTCGCGGATATCGATGACCTGGAGCAGATCGCCTCGGTACATCGACCAGTACGCCACGACAAAACCGATCCGCGCGCACAACAGGCCGATCAGAAACAGATTGAACAGCGCGGACTCGGGGCTCTCGCCGCCACGCCTTGCCACCCACCAGCCAACCACGCTGGCAATGCCCAGGGCACACAGCAGCACCAGATGGTTCAGGGCCATGGTCAGTGGTCCTAGGGTCACGGTCAGCATCAGCCCTGGCTCCGAGTAAGGGTCCACTGTTGCACGAAGGTGGCGGCATCCACTTCTCCGGTGATGCGCCTTGCCCGCCGCTCCTGGCCTTCTGGCCCAAGCCAGATCAGGGTAGGCGGACCAGGCACCTGGTAACGCTGCAACAGCGCCTTGCTGGCCGGCGTATCGGTGGTCACGTCCAGGCGCAGCAGGTGCACGCCGGCCAGTTCGGCCTGGACGTCGCTGCGGCTGAACACCTGCGTTTCCATGACCTTGCACGCCACGCACCAGTCGGCGTAGTAATCGAGCAGTACCCACTGGTTACGGCTTTTGGCCGCGTCCAGTTCCCGTTGCAACGCCTCGGGCGTGCTCACGGTGACGAAGGCATCGTGGGCAGGCGAGGCGGTGGCGACTGCCGTCCCACCCGCAAAGGGGCGCAGCGGTTGCCACAGGTCACTGCCGCCGGCAGCGGCCCCGATCAACAGCAGGCCGCCCCACAAGGTCGCCAGCAACGGCGCAATGCGCAGCGCCGGAAGGCGCTGCAACGCAGGCCAAGCGGTCCAGCCCAGTGCGATCAGCCAGGCCCCGCTCAGGGCCAACAGCAAGCTGGCTGGCAGCAGGCTGCGCACCGTGTACAGCGCCATGGCCAGGAACACGAAGCCGAAGATGCCTTTGACCAGGTTCATCCAGGCGCCAGGGCGTGGCAGGAAGCGATTGCCCAGGGTCACGATCAGCAGCAGCGGTACCCCCATGCCCAGCCCCAGGCTGAACAGCACCAGCGCCCCCTGGAGCACGTCGCCGCTCTGGGCGATATACAACAAAGCCCCGGCCAGCGGCGCGGTCATGCAGGGGCCCAGCAGCAGCCCGGACAACACGCCCAGCAACGCGGCGCCATACAGATTGCCACCGCGCGTGCCCTGGCCGGCGCGGTCCAGGCGGTCGCGCAGGGCAGCGGGCAATTGCAGTTCGAAGGCGCCGAACATGGGCAGGGCCAACAACACGAACAACGCGGCCAGGCTGCCCAGCAACCAGGGTTGTTGCAACCAGGCCTGCAAGCTGGCGCCCAGTAGCGCGGCCACCACACCCAAGGCGGCATACACCAGGGCCATGCTCAGCACGTAAGTGCCAGCCAGCAGCCAGCCGCGCCGTGCACTGGCACCATTGCCCAGCACCAGCCCGGCGAGAATTGGCAGCATCGGCAACGAACAGGGCGTAAAGGCCAGCAGCAGGCCCAGGCCGAAAAAGGCCAGCAGGCCCCAGGCCAGGTTGCCGTGCTGCAGGCCGCTGGCCAACGCCTGATCGCTGGCCTGTTCAGCTTCCAGGGCGGCGACCGAGGCTTCGCCGCCTAGGTCGATCAGCGTCGTCTGCGGGGGGTAGCACAGGCCCGCATCGGCGCAGCCTTGCCAGCCAAGACGCAACTGCCCCTGCGCGCCGGGCGGCACTGTCAGCTCAAGCTGTTCGCGGTAGACGGTACTGTCGCCGAAAAATTCGTCGTGGTGATTGATGCCCGCAGGCAGGGGTGGATGCTGGGCCTTGGGCAGCCCGTCGAACTTCAGGCGTTTCTGGTACAGGTAGTAGCCCGGCTGAATCAGGAAATACAGGCGGGTAGAGCCGTCGGCCTGACGGTCATGGGTCAGCACGAAAGCCTGTTCGACGGGCAGAAAGTCAGGCTTGGTGGCGAATGGGTTGGCCTGCGCTGGGCCAGCCAGCAGCACCATCAGTAACAGCAAAAGAACGCGCATGAGTTTGCCTTGGCAGATCGTGGAATGGGGCCATGCTGGCGAGGAGCGATTAACACACTGTTAACGCGGGATTAGGTTCACGCAAGACCGCTGACATCAGGGTTCGAAGAAATACCGCGACACAATGTCAGCTTGACTTTGCTTGTGGTGGTGTCAATGCGGTAAAGTTGACAATCAAGTCAGTTTTTCCTGACCTGCACGACAGGGTTTCGACCCCCTCGACCCCTGCACAAGAATTAAGAACACATGGGCAGCACCCCCTGCTGCCCAGAGGATCAAGCATGTCCAACCGTGATATTTCTCGGCGCGCCTTCCTGCAAGGCGGCCTGATCGCTGGCGTCGGCGTGACGATGGCGCCGCTTGGCAGCCAGGCGTTCGCCGCGCTGCTGGAGGACCGGGTTACCGCCTCGCCGCTCAAATGGATGAACCATGATGGCAAGGCGCGTTTTCGTAACGACGCGTTGTCGAAAGTCTGTGGCAACAAGGTCTTCGCCCGTGACATTCGTGCCAAGGACATGCCCGGCTGGCCTGCGCAGCAAGGCCATGCACTGTTGCTCAAGGCCACCAAGGCCGACCGCCTCTACGAAGGCCACGACCTCAGCGTGCTGGGTGCCGAGTTGCAGCCGGACCGCATCGTCACCGCTGCCGACCTGGAGCGCGACGGCATAGCCTGGCCCGAGGCGCATTCGCCAGACCCACTCTTGCCCCCTGGCAAGGTACCGATGTTCATCGGCCATCCGGTCGCGCTGCTGATCTGGCACGACTTCGAGCGCTTCCGTCAGGCCAAGCGCTTGCTGCAATTCAACGACCAGGTGATTCGCTACGGTGCCCAGGCGCCGTTGTACCAGCGTGACCCCTACGGCAGTTTCCGCTTCGTGCGGGTAGGCGGTGCCACCCCGTTCGACGAGGACGAATTCTCCAGCCTGAAGGATTCGCCGCTGTTTCCCACCATCCTCAACCGCAAGCCGGTGTGGTCCAAATCGCCCAACCAACACGGCGACCTGACCCAGCAGGGCCTGTTCTACGCCAACCGCATGGCCGAACAGCTGGCCAACCCGCCCGAGGACTGGCTGGTCTTCGACGAGCGCTTCAAGACCCCCTCCATCGAGCCGGCGGCCTTGGAGCCAGACAACGGCAACGGCTGGTTCGACGTGGCCAGCGGCACCCTGCATTTCGTCGTGGCGACCCAGTGCCCGTTCGAGGCCGCGCAGGAATGCGTGCACATGATCAAGCCGTCACGCTTTGGCCTCAAGCACTTGAACATGCACCCAGGCTACACCGTTGGCTACGGCTCCAAGGACAACAACATCTTCGTCTTCTACGCTGCCGTGGCGGCGCTGTACGGCGAGGGCGTGCCGGTGCGCCTGGCCAACGACCGCTACGAGCAATTCCAGAGCGGCATCAAGCGCCACGCCTTCGACATCCGCTACCAACTGGCGGTGGACAAGAAGGACAACAGCTTCAAGATCTTCCGTGCCGACATGAGCTGTGACGGCGGCGGTCGCATCAACTACAGCCCCTCCGTCGCCGCCGTGGGCGCGACCGCTGCCCAGTCGATCTACTACATGCCGCAGAACGATCTGGCAGTCACTGCCTATCATTCGCGGGCAGTGGAAGCCGGTTCCATGCGCGGTTACGGCACCCTGCAAAGCATGGCCGCCACCGAGATGATGGTCGACGAAGTGGCCGGCCGCCTGGGCGTCGATGCCATCGACCTGCGGCGCAACAATGCCCTGAAGTCGGGCATGAAGAACACCCAGGGTGCGGTGCCAGCCGGTGCATTGCGCCTGCACGAGATCCTCGACAAGGCGGCTCAGCACGAAGGCTGGCGTGAACGTGATGCCCGCAAGCAACGGCGCGAGGCCAGCGACCCGGATCACTGGTACGGCACCGGCTTTGCCATCTGCCAGAAAGACTTCGGCACCGGCGCCGAAGCGCCGATGGCCAGCATCGAGTTCAGCCGCGACGGGCGCATCAGCCTGCGCCACATCGGCACCGAGCTGGGCACCGGCATGTCCACCTCCCAGGCGCTGGTGGTCAGCGATTTCCTGGGCCGTTCGGCCGACGACGTGCTCACGGCCGTCACCGAGTGGCCCGAGCTGCAACTGTCCACCAGCGGCAACCCGTACCTGATCAGCCAGGCCGAACAGGATGCCGCCCTGCGTAACCCGCGCTGGGTTGGCAAACTGGCCTCACCCTCGTCGGCGACCAACTCGGCGTTCTACTTCAGCCATGCCACTCGCGAGGCAGCTCGCGCGTTGTTCAATCACGGCCTATGGCCTGCTGCCATGGCTATCTGGACCCAGGGCCCGCATGGCGGCCAGGCCAACCCGTTGGTGGTGCGTCGGGAAAACGCTGTGTGGGTCAACGGTGAGCTGACCGGCAACGGCCTGGCGCCTATTCCCTTTGCGCAGCTGGCCGAAAAGGCCCATGCCATGGGCCTGGTGACAGGCGTGAGCGTGCACGGCTTCAACCGCTGGAGCTGGGCTGAGTCCGACTTCGTCATCGACGGCGTGCGTGAACGTTTCCCGCTCGACGCGTTGGCTGTGAAGTACGGCGACGGCGCCGCTAATGCCAAGAAGGCGCAGATGACCAGCAGCGGCTACCACCTGCTCGACCGTCAGAACCCCGCCTACCCCGATACTCAGTTGAACAACGCCATGGTCACCTATTACAGCCCGGTCGCCACCTTGGTGGAGGTCAAGGTGAACAAGGGCACGCATCAGGTGCAGGTGCTCGATCACCACAGTTGGGTCGAATGCGGCCGCGTGTTGGTGCCTGAACTGGTCAAGGGCCAGCTCGAAGGCGGCATTGCCATGGGCATCGGCCATGCGCTGACCGAGGAAATGCCGTTGTACGAAGGCGGGCCGGGGGAGGGCGACTGGAACTTCAACCGCTACCGCCTGCCGCACGCGCGTGATGTGGCGGTATGGACGCAAAGCAGCGAGATCCTCCCGCCGCTTTCACCCACCGACCCGTCCAAAGGCATCGCCGAGGTGGTGATGATCCCGATCGTCGGTGCCATCGGCAATGCCGTGGCCCATGCCATCGGCAAGCGCGTACGCGATCTTCCCATTACCCCAGCCCGTATCCAGGAGGCCCTCAATGGCTAACCGTCCACTGCAACTGACCCTCAACGGTCAACCGGTCGGCCCGGTCCAGGTCCCTGACGACCTGGCAATGATCGACTACCTGCACGAGCACCAGAACCTCACCGGCTCGCGCCTGGGTTGCGGGCAGGGTATCTGCCACGCCTGCGTGGTGATCGTCGACAACCCCGACGGTACCAGCGAAGAAGTGCGCACCTGTATCACCGGCGCCCATTACTTCGAAGGCAAGAAGGTCCGTACCATCGAGGGCCACGCCCAGCAGGACGAGGCCGGCAACCTTACGTTGAACCCGATCCAGCAGAAGTTCGTCGACCTGTTCGCGTTCCAGTGCAGCTACTGCGCACCAGGCTTCGTCAACGCCGCCACGGTGCTGGTGGAAACCGCCCAGCGCCAACCGCTGAAAAAGAGCGAGGTGCAAGCACGTATCGAAGCCAGCCTTGGCCACCACATCTGCCGTTGCACCGGCTATGTGCGTTACTACCAGGCCACGCGCACGGTGCTCGATGACCTCGGCCTGGTGAAGGAGGGTTGAGCATGGGCTTTTTCCGTAGCGCCCTGGCGCTGGCGTTCGGCCTTGCCGCAACGTGCTCGGCGCTGGCCAGTGATGACGCCCAGCTCAAGCGCGGCCAGTACCTGGCCCGGGCTGCCGACTGCATGGCGTGCCACACGGCCGAGGGCGGGGCGCCGTTTGCCGGGGGCCTGCCGATTCATTCGCCGTTTGGCACCATCTACGGCACCAACATCACCCCCGACAAGCAGTACGGCATCGGCAACTACAGCGCCGAGGAGTTCTTCGCGGCCGTTACCCAAGGCAAGCGCAAGGACGGCGCCAACCTGTATCCGGCCATGCCCTATACCTCGTATCACCTGATGCGGCGTGAAGACTCCGATGCAATCTTCGCCTACCTCAAGACCATCGCCCCGGTCCATCGCCCGGCACCACAGACGGCCCTGCGCTTTCCGTTCAACGTGCGCCTGGGTCTGAGCGGCTGGAACATGCTGTACGGCAAGAGCGTGCAGGCCCAGCCTGTCGAAGGCAGCAGCCGCGCCTGGCAGCGTGGCCAGTACCTGGTCGAGGTCATGGGGCACTGCGGCGAGTGCCACACCCCGCGCAACGCGGTCGGCGCCTTGCAGCAGGACCTGCGCCTGAGTGGCGGTCTGCTCAACGGCTACCTCGCCCCAAGCCTGCTGGCCACCGACCTGGCCGAGCGCGGCTGGTCGCAACCGGACCTCACCACGTTCCTCAAGCACGGGATCAGCGCCCAGGGCAGCATGTTCAATGAGATGTTCCCGGTGGTGCACCTGAGCACTCAGCACCTGGAAGACGCCGACCTTGCCGCCATGGCCACTTACCTGCTGGGCGACAACCCCCCGGCGGCCAAGGTGATCGCGCCCGTGCCGCTGGCGCAGATGAGCGACAGTGCCCAGCGCGGCCGCCAGCAGTACCTGAACGTGTGCGCCGGTTGCCATGGCGTGGAAGGCCAGGGCAAGCCGCACATCGCCGTGGCGATGCAGGGCAATACGGTGCTGCGCCAGGCCGATTCGCGCAACCTGGTCAAGGTGATACTCGACGGAATCCGCGAACAGCAGTTCACCGGCTTCGAGCGCATGCAGCCGATGCCAGGGTTCGCTGATAAGCTCGATGAACGCCAGGTGACCGACATGGTCAACTACCTGCGTCAAGCATGGGGCGGGCTGCCCGGTGATCTCAGTGAACAACAGCTGGCCGAGCTGAAAGCGGAGTAAAGCGTGCAGCATCTCGATCTACAGGTGATTCGTCAGGCGTTGCAGTGGTCCAGCACAGGTCAGGCGGTGTGGTTGTGCACCGTGCTCGCCACTTACGGCTCGGCGCCCCGCGCGCCGGGCTCGTTGCTGGCAGTCAACGACCAGGGCCAGTGGCTGGGGTCGTTGTCCGGCGGCTGCGTTGAAGACGATTTTCTTGAACGCGTGGCCCTGGGCGAGTTCGTGCAACCGGCTGCCATCGTGCGCTACGGCGATGGCAGCGACCCGCGCTCGCGGGTCAGCTTGCCCTGTGGCGGCGTGCTGGACGTGCTGGTGGAAAGCCTGCCGTCCAGTTGCCAGGTGCAAGACCATCTGCGCCAGCTGGAAAGCGCGCTGCTGGGCCAGCGTCGGGTGCTGCGCCAGGTGAAGGTGCCCAGCGGCATCCAGGGGCTGGCGGACGCTGCCGGTCAAGGGCCGCGTGTGCACCGTGACGGCGACTGCGTGCACCTGCGCGTGGGTGCCGCCCAGCGGCTGCTGCTGGCGGGGTATTCCAGTGTTGCCCAGTACTGCGCCGAATTCGCCAAAGCCATGGGGTTTGAAGTGGTGCTGTGCGAGCCGCGTGAAGAGGTGCTCGACGGGGTGCAGATCGACGGTATCGAGATACGCCGCGAGCTGCCTTCGGAATTCATCTTCAATGGCGGTTGTCATGCCGACACCGCCGTGGTCGCGCTCACCCACGACCCCAAGATCGACGACCTGGCCATGCTCGAGGCCGTGCGCACCGCGGCGTTCTACATTGGCGTGATGGGTTCGCGTGCCACTTCCGATAAGCGCCGCGAGCGGCTGCAACGCATCGGCGGCCTGAATGCCGATGCGCTGGACCGTATCCATGCGCCCATTGGCCTCAACCTGGGCAGCAAGACACCGGCCGAGATCGCTTTGGCGGTGTTGGCAGATGTACTGCGGGTGCGCAACGGCCTCGACCGAGCCGCCTTGTGAAGGTGGCGGCGCTGGTGTTGGCCGCTGGGCGCAGCAGGCGCTTCGGTGCCGACAAGCGCCGGGCCTTGCTGCCCGACGGGCGCGGCCTGTTGGCCCAGTGTGTACAACGGGCCGAGGCAGTGTTCGAGGATGTGCGGGTCGTGGTGCGCGAGGACGAGGGCCGCGAGGACTTCGACCTGGGTACCGCCTGTGGTTGGGTGGTCAGTGCCCAGGCGGCTTCGGGCATGGGCCACAGCCTGGCGGCAGGCGTCGCCGCCCTGGCTGACAGCGATGCGCAGGCGGTGGCCATCCTGCTGGGGGACATGCCGTGGATTGAGGCCGCGACCCTCAGGCACTTGGCCGAGGCCGCCCAGGCTTCGACCATCGTGCTGGCGCGTCATGCAGGGCAGCAAGGTCACCCTGTGATCTTCGGGCGCGCGTTCTGGCCGGCGCTGTTAGGGCTGACCGGTGACGAAGGCGCCAGAGCAGTGGTGCATGCCAACCGCGCCAGTTGCACGGTGATCGAGGTGTCAGATGCCGGGGTGCTGATGGATGTGGATACGCCCCAGGCGCTGGGCTTTTCAGGGCGTTGAGCGGGGTGGGGCACGTTGTGCTGCGCTGTATCTGTAAGATAGCGATCTCTGTAAAAAGGGCCTGGCTGGATCGGTCATGGGGGGAGTGCGCTGTTTTAAGGTTTAAGCTTCGCAGCTTATAGTGCCGGGGCCGCCTTGCGGCCCATCGCGGCACAAGGGCCGCTCCCACACGGGAAGCCGCTAGGCTCCAGATGGGGTGCATGACAGTTGACCCCACAAAGTTAAGCACCGCATGGTCCGGCGCTCTTGCAAGACCGCTCGTTGACTGTCAGGCAATCTGCACGTATCCCCGCCCAATCCTTTTCCCCAAACCCTGTGCCTGCGTCCATAATTCCCCCTTAATCCATTCACGCTGCAATGTCGGTTACACCATTGCGGGAGCCCCATCCATGCACGTTCTGCTTTGCGAGGACGACGACCTCATCGCTGCCGGCATCTGTGCAGG
This sequence comes from Pseudomonas sp. DE0157, assembly GCF_007678615.1. Lineage (NCBI taxonomy): Bacteria > Pseudomonadati > Pseudomonadota > Gammaproteobacteria > Pseudomonadales > Pseudomonadaceae > Pseudomonas > Pseudomonas sp. DE0157. The sequence continues at coordinate 2,195 of NZ_VEJN01000016.1, read as the reverse complement.
CCTTGCCGCACAGGGCCTGACTGTTGACCGGGTGGGCAATGCCGCCGGCGCCCGGGCCATGCTTCAGGCCGCGCAATTCGATGTGATGATCCTCGACCTTGGCCTGCCCGACGAGGACGGCCTGAAGCTGCTGCGCCGCCTGCGTCAGCAAGGCGAGACCTTGCCAGTGCTGGTGCTCACCGCCCGTGATGCGGTCACTGACCGGGTCGACGGCCTGCAAGCGGGGGCCGACGACTATCTGCTCAAGCCGTTCGACCTGCGCGAACTGGCCGCGCGCCTGCACACCCTGCTGCGCCGTGTCGCCGGCCGTGCGGTGAACGTGATCGAGCATGGCCCGCTGCGTTACGACCCCAGCAGCTGCGAGGCGACCCTGGCCGGCAAACCCGTGGACCTGTCCCGTCGTGAGCAAGCCTTGCTCCAGGCCCTGTTGCAGAACGCCGGGCGCGTGCTGTCCAGCGAGCAGTTGAAGGACTGCGTGTACGGTTTCAACGACGAAGTGGAAAGCAATGCGCTGAACGTGCATATCCATCACCTGCGCCGCAAGCTGGGCAACGGCATCGTCGAGACCGTGCGCGGGCTAGGCTATCGCCTGGGCCCTGCCAATGCGCCAACCGAGACGCCAACATGAGCCTACGTGTGCGCTTGAGCCTGATCCTGGGCAGCGCTTTCGTGATCATCTGGGCGCTGGCTGCCGCCTGGATGCTGCGCGACCTGCGCCAGCAGATGATGTTCTCCCTCGACCAGCGCCTGGTGGCATCTGCACGCATGGTGGCCGGCCTGATCGACCAACTGCCCCAGCCGCTCAGCGTCAAGGGCGAAGGTACCCACTACGCGGCCGACCAGTTGAGCGTACCGGACGGCATGGCCTGCCAGGTCAGCTCGCTGCGCGGGGAAATCCTGGCCAGCAACCACAAGCACGATGGCGTCATGGATGACGGGCGCAGTGGTTTTCGTGACCAGACCATCGACGATGCTTCATGGCGCACCTTTACTTACAACCATGGCGATGTGCGCATCACCACGGCCGACCGGCGCATGGAGCGCGAAGCCCTGAATCAGTCCATCCTGCTCGCTGCCTCGGCGCCGGTGCTGATGGCCTTGCTGGGCAGCCTGGGCTTGCTCTGGATCGGGCTGGGCAAGGGCCTTGAACCGCTCAATCGCATGCGCGATGCCCTGCGCCGCAGGCGCCCCGACAGTGTCGAGCCGTTGCAGGTCACGGGCATGCCCAGTGAGCTCCAGCCGTTGCTGGAAACCCAGAACCAGCTGTTCGTGCGCATTGCCCAGACCATCGAGCGCGAGCGACGCCTGACCGACGATGCCGCCCATGAACTGCGCAGCCCGCTGACAGCCATCAAGACCCACCTGCAGGTCGCCCGCATGACCGAGGGCGCGGTGCGCGAACAAGCGCTCGAACATGCCGAACAGGGTGCCGATCGCATGCACCGGACCCTGGAGCAATTGCTCATGCTGGCACGGGTCGAGGGTAGCTTGTCGTTCGACGACGGTGTGCAGTGCAGTGCCGAGCAAGTCGCGCGTCAGGCGGTGCAGGACGCCGGGGGTGGTGACAACCGCAGGATCGTCCTGAACTTGCCGCCCGAGGCTGCCCTGGTCTACCTGAGCATGCCCGCACCGCTAGCGGTGGCGGCGCTGCGCAACCTGCTGGACAACGCCCTGCGCCATGGCGGTGACGAGGCGGTGGAGCTGGAGGTACAGGCAGCTGAAGGGCAGGTGGGCTTCATGGTGCGCGATCACGGGCCGGGCATCGCCGAGGCAGACCTCGGGCACCTGACCGAGCGCTTCTGGCGTCATGGTCAGAGCAGCGGCTGCGGGCTTGGCCTGGCCATTGTCCAGGCAATCGTGCAGCGCTGTGCAGGCAGCCTGAAGTTCGATAGCCGAAGTGATGGGTTGAGGGTGGTCTTGCAGGTGCCGGCGCGGCCTGCGGGGTGATCCTGGGTTTTGTATGAAGTTCTGGGGCCTAGAAGCACACCGGGCAAACCTGGTTGAGTAAACTAGCACTTTTATAGTCGGTAAAGATGTCGGCTGCTAAATATTTCGGTAGACTTCTCGCTCTATAAGTATTGCAGTTGCAGTTGCAGTTGCAGTTGCAGTTGCTCTTGCTTCTAAGCGCGCGGTAGTTCAGGCGCCGCAGATCGCGACTTCAGGAGGCCGAGCGCAGGGCTTGCGGAGGGAGGTGA
>NZ_VEJN01000015.1:0-113995 GCF_007678615.1 Pseudomonas sp. DE0157 | reverse complement strand
GGGAGGACCGCGCTGTAGGCCCCATCCTGGGGCCCAGCGCTTGACAGGCATCCATGCCTGTCACCTCCCTCCGCAAGCCCTGCATTCGGCCTTCTGAAGTCGCGAAGATCAAAAGCCAAAGCAAGATCAAGATCAAGATCAAGATCAAGGTCAAAACCGCTTCAGCAGTCCCTGGTTCTCCTCTATTCAATCGGGCTGAAGCACCGTATCCCTGGCCTCACCAAGCATCGCCGGATAATCCAGCGTGTAATGCAAGCCACGGCTCTCCTTGCGCTGCATCGCCGAGCGAATCATCAACTCCGCCACCTGCGCCAAATTGCGCAACTCGATCAAATCCCGACTGACCTTGTAGTTGCTGTAGAACTCATCGATTTCATCCAGCAACAACCGCACGCGATGCTGGGCCCGTTGCAACCGCTTGCTGGTCCGCACGATCCCCACGTAATCCCACATGAAGCGCCGTAGCTCATCCCAGTTATGCGCGATGATCACATCCTCGTCCGAGTCCGTGACCTGGCTGGCGTCCCATCCCGGCAAGGCCTTAGGCATGCCCACATTTTCGAGGTTCGCCTGGATGTCGGTCGCCGCCGCCCGGCCGTAGACGAAGCACTCCAGCAGCGAGTTGCTGGCCATGCGATTGGCGCCATGCAGCCCCGTGAAGCTGGTTTCGCCAATCGCATACAGCCCCGGCACATCCGTGTGTCCTCTGTCGTCCACCATGACGCCACCACAGGTGTAATGCGCTGCCGGCACGACAGGTATTGGCTGGCGCGTGATGTCGATGCCAAAGCTCAGGCACCGCTCGTAAACGGTGGGGAAGTGGCTCTTGATGAACTCGACAGGCTTGTGCGAGATATCCAGGTAGACACAGTCCACCCCCAGGCGCTTCATTTCATGGTCGATCGCCCGCGCCACGATGTCGCGCGGGGCAAGCTCCTCGCGCGGGTCGAAGCGGGGCATGAAGCGCTCGCCGTTGGGCAGGCGAAGCAGGGCGCCTTCGCCACGCAGGGCCTCGGTGATCAAAAAGCTCTTGGCCTGCGGGTGATAAAGGCACGTAGGGTGGAACTGGTTGAATTCAAGGTTTGCGACCCTGCAGCCGGCCCGCCAGGCCATGGCGATACCATCGCCGCACGCGCCATCCGGGTTGCTGGTGTACAAGTACACTTTCGCCGCACCCCCCGTGGCCAGCACCGTGAACCGCGCACCGAACGTGTCCACCTGGCCCGTGTTGCGGTCCAGCACGTAGGCGCCCAGGCAGCGCTCGCCGTCCAGGCCCAGGCGCCGCTCGGTGATCAGGTCCACGGCCACACGCTGCTCCAGCAGCTCTATGTTCGGGCGCTGCCTGGCCTGGGCCAGCAAGGTGTTGAAGATGGCCGCGCCCGTGGCATCGGCGGCATGGATGATGCGCCGGTGGCTATGGCCACCTTCACGCGTTAGATGAAATTCGAAGCCTGCGTCGACCACGCCGTGGGGCTCGTCCCGGGTGAACGGCACACCTTGCTCGATCAGCCACTCGATGGCTTCGCGGCTGTGCTCAACGGTAAAGCGAACGGCGTCTTCGTGGCACAGGCCGCCACCGGCATTGAGGGTGTCCTCTACATGAGACTGAATCGTGTCGGCGCCATCGAGCACCGCCGCTACGCCCCCTTGGGCCCAATAGGTCGAGCCGCTGGCCAGGTCACCTTTGCTCAGCACCGCAATGCGCAGATTCGCAGGCAGGTTCAGGGCCAGGCTAAGGCCCGCTGCGCCGCTGCCGATAACCAAGACATCATGTTGGAATTGTTGGCTCATGTCAGGACACTAGTAATCTTCGGAAGGGGCACGGCACAATAGCCACGCGTCGATGGCATTGTGAAACTATCGTTTACTGGCCGGGTAGCCTTTATAGCAGCCTCGGGTGGCCCTTTTCCATGCCGCTCGCCCGGTAACGGCAGGCATTGTGGGAACTTTCCAGCGTGCCTGGAAATCCTATGAAGGCTGCCCGCACGCCAACAATTTGCCGCGGCGACGCAGGGCGGTAGCTCGACATTGGGCTCACCTGCGTATTCGTAACCTGATTATCGACGTTGTCGGCTGCTGCCGTACCGCGTCTTCCGTGCACGCCGCTCAAGGTCTGCAGGAAACTTGCTTGGAGGGGAGAACTTTTGCGCAAAGCCCGAGTCTATGGTTGCAAGCCTGAGCAATGGCCGCTGCAACACTCCTTCGAGTTCACCGAGGAGTGTTCATGCTAACCCAGGAAGAAGATCAGCAACTGGTCGAGCGCGTACAGCGCGGCGACAGGCGAGCTTTCGATCTATTGGTGCTGAAGTACCAGCACAAGATTCTCGGGTTGATCGTGCGGTTTGTCCATGACACCCACGAAGCCCAGGACGTAGCACAGGAAGCGTTCATCAAGGCGTACCGTGCGCTTGGTAATTTCCGCGGTGACAGTGCGTTTTACACGTGGCTGTACCGCATCGCCATCAACACGGCGAAGAACTACCTGGTGTCCCGTGGAAGACGGCCGCCAGACAGCGATGTGAGCTCCGAGGATGCGGAGTTTTACGACGGCGATCATGGCCTCAAGGATCTTGAGTCCCCGGAGCGCTCGTTGTTGCGGGATGAGATCGAAGGCACTGTCCATCGCACCATTCAGCAACTGCCAGAAGACTTGCGTACGGCGCTGACCCTGCGAGAGTTCGATGGCCTGAGTTACGAAGACATTGCCAGCGTCATGCAATGTCCAGTGGGTACCGTGCGCTCTCGGATCTTCCGCGCTCGGGAGGCCATTGACAAAGCCTTGCAGCCTTTGCTGCAGGAAACCTGAGACAGCGGCTACAGCCAAAAGAGGAACCGCCATGAGTCGTGAAGCTTTGCAGGAATCGCTGTCCGCGGTAATGGATAACGAAGCGGACCAACTGGAATTGCGTCGGGTATTGAACGCCGTCGACGATGCCGAAACCCGTGCCACCTGGTCGCGTTACCAGGTAGCCCGCGCAGCCATGCACAAGGAGCTGCTGCTGCCTAACCTGGACATCGCCTCGGCGGTATCCGCGGCACTGGCCGATGAGGCCGTACCTGCCAAGGCCAAGCAAGGCCCATGGCGCACTGTAAGCCGTGTGGCCGTTGCCGCGTCGGTTACCCTCGCCGTACTGGCAGGTGTGCGCCTGTACAACCAGGACGATATCACCGGTGCTCAGCTGGCTGCCCAGCAGCCTGTTCAGCAGGGTGTGACCGTGCCTCAGGCCCAAGGCCCTGCCGTGCTGGCCGGCTACAGCGAAAGCAGTGATCAGCCGACCGGCCCAATGGCCAACGGCGTGCTGCAGAACCAGGCTGGCTGGGATCAGCGCCTGCCAGGTTACCTGCGTCAACATGCCCAGGAGTCCGCTCTGAAGGGTTCTGAAACCGCCTTGCCTTACGCCCGCGCCGCCAGCCTGGAAAACCGCTAATTAGGGAGGCTCATGCGCGCGCTACCTCTCCTGTCGCTGCTGCTCGGCAGCTGCATGACGGTGCCAGCATTGGCAGCCAATTCTTCGCCCGAGGCGAACGAGTGGCTGAACAAGCTGGCACAGGCCGAGCAACGACAGAGCTACCTGGGCGCCTTCGTTTACGAACGCAACGGCAGCTTTTCAACCCACGATATCTGGCACCGTGTCCAAGAGGGCAAGGTCAGCGAGCGGCTGCTGCAGCTCGATGGCACCGCCCAGGAAATCGTGCGCGTCGATGGCAAGGTACAGTGCGTCAGTGGCGGGCTTGCCGAGGGTATCTCGGCGCCGCCCGACAGTGCGCCACGCCGCCTTGACCCCCTCAAGCTCATGAGTTGGTATGACCTGTCCGTGTCCGGCAAATCTCGCGTTGCAGGCCGGGACGCGGTGGTCGTGTCACTCTCGCCGCGTGATCAGCACCGCTATGGCTACGAACTGCACCTGGACCGTGTGACGGGCTTGCCGCTGCGCTCGCTGATGCTCAACGAGAAAGGTCAGTTGCTGGAGCGCTTCCAGATGACGCGGCTCGAAGCGCGTGTGCCAACCGACGACGATCTGCGCCCCAGTTCCGCCTGCAAGCCCGTGGTGGCGGCAGCCCCTGCCGGCGGGGCTGTGTCTGGGTGGCGTTCCGATTGGCTGCCTTCGGGGTTTGAAGTGGTCAATAGCACCATCCGCCGCGAACCTGGGCAGGGTGGCCCGGTCAGCACCTTGATGTATGACGACGGTCTGGCGCGGTTCTCTGTTTTCATCGAGCCTGTGAAAGGCGAGGCTGGCGCCGATGTGCGTACCCAGTTGGGCCCGACATCGGCGGTATCGCGGCGTCTGAGTACACCCAAGGGCCAGATGATGGTGACCGTTGTTGGCGAGATCCCGCTCGGCACGGCCGAACGCGTCGCCTTGTCGATGCGCCCTCAAGACGCCCAGGCGAGTCATTGATCGAAGGCTGATGGCGAGCGTTCTTGTGCAGAGCGTGGCTTTTTGAAATGAAATTAAAGCATTGTCATTTGCAATCTGACGGCAAATTTTCTATAGGTCAGGCTTCTGGGAGCCTGGCCATTGCTGCGTTGTGCAGGGTCGTTTTTTAATTACCGCTCGTTGTGACGGGAGCCGTATGTCAATACCTCGCTTGAAACCCTATCTATCGTTCTTCGCGGCCGTGCTGATGCTCGGGCAAGTGCTGACGGTCCAGGCTGAAGAAGCCTTGCCGGATTTCACGACACTGGTCGAGCAAGCCTCGCCTGCGGTCGTGAACATCAGTACCAAGCAGAAGCTTCCGGACCGTCGCATCGCTGCGGGTCAAATGCCGGATCTTGAAGGCCTGCCGCCAATGTTCCGCGAATTCTTCGAGCGCAACCTTCCGCAGCAACCGCGTGCGCCGCGTGGTGATCGCCAGCGTGAAGCGCAGTCACTGGGCTCGGGCTTCATCATCTCCAGCGACGGCTATGTGCTGACCAATAACCATGTAATCGCCGACGCCGACGAAATCATCGTGCGCCTGTCCGACCGTAGCGAGTTGCAAGCCAAGCTGGTCGGTACCGACCCGCGCACCGACGTCGCGCTGCTGAAGGTGGAGGGCAAGAACCTGCCTACCGTCAAGCTGGGGGATTCGGAAAAGCTCAAGGTCGGCGAATGGGTATTGGCCATCGGTTCGCCGTTCGGTTTCGACCACTCGGTGACCAAAGGTATCGTCAGTGCCAAAGGCCGCACGCTGCCTAACGACACCTACGTACCATTCATCCAGACCGACGTTGCGATCAACCCGGGTAACTCCGGGGGGCCGCTGTTCAACATGAACGGCGAAGTGGTGGGGATCAACTCGCAGATCTTCACGCGCTCCGGTGGCTTCATGGGCCTGTCGTTCGCGATCCCGATCGACGTGGCCATCGATGTCTCGAATCAGTTGAAGAAGGACGGCAAGGTCAGCCGCGGCTGGCTGGGCGTTGTCATCCAGGAGGTCAACAAGGACCTGGCTGAATCCTTCGGCCTGGACAAACCGGCCGGTGCGCTGGTCGCCCAGGTGCTTGAAAATGGGCCTGCTGCCAAAGGCGGCCTGCAGGTCGGTGATGTCATCCTGAGCATGAATGGCCAGCCAATCATCATGTCGGCCGACCTGCCGCACCTGGTAGGTGGCTTGAAGGATGGTGCCAAGGCCAAGTTGGACATCATTCGCAACGGTAAGCGTCAAACCCTCGATGTCAGCGTTGGCGCACTGCCAGACGACGATGCCGACATCGGTGCCGGTGCCGGCGACAGCAATGTCGAGCGCAGCAGCAATCGCCTGGGCGTCTCGGTGGCCGACCTTACTGCCGAGCAGAAGAAGTCCCTGGAGCTCAAGGGCGGCGTGGTCATCAAGGAAGTGCAGGATGGTCCGGCCGCGATGATCGGCCTGCGTCCGGGTGACGTCATCAGTCACCTGAACAACCAGGCCATCGGTTCGGCCAAGGAATTCACGCAGATCGCCAAGGAACTGCCGAAGAACCGCTCTGTGTCCATGCGCGTGTTGCGCCAGGGGCGCGCCAGCTTCATTACCTTCAAGCTCGCCGAGTAAGCGCGGCGGATACGGGAGGAGGGCAGCGACAGCTGCCCTTTTTCATGTGCAGTGAGACTCCCCTGCCAAGCTGCAGGTGACGGCCGGGCAGAGGAATCTCCCACATCCTGGCAGCTTCAGGTACAATTGCCGGCTATTTTTCGGCGGGCGTCCGGCTCGCAGCCTTTTCCGAGTGTTGACCCGTGAGTGATTTGAGTCATATCCGCAATTTCTCCATCATCGCCCACATCGACCATGGCAAGTCGACGCTGGCCGACCGTTTCATTCAACTGTGCGGTGGCCTGACAGCGCGCGAAATGGAAGCCCAGGTGCTCGACTCCATGGACCTGGAGCGCGAACGCGGGATCACCATCAAGGCCCACAGCGTCACGCTCAACTACAAGGCCCAGGACGGCAAGGTCTACCAGCTCAACTTCATCGATACCCCCGGCCACGTCGACTTCACCTATGAAGTCTCGCGCTCGCTGGCGGCGTGCGAAGGGGCGTTGCTGGTGGTCGATGCCGGTCAGGGCGTCGAGGCTCAGTCCGTCGCCAACTGCTACACGGCCATCGAGCAAGGCCTGGAAGTCATGCCGGTCCTGAACAAGATGGACCTGCCACAGGCCGATCCCGATCGCGTCAAGGACGAAATCGAGAAGATCATCGGCATCGATGCCACCGACGCTGTGGCCTGCAGTGCCAAGAGCGGCATGGGGGTGGACGAGGTGCTCGAGCGCCTGGTGCATACCATTCCCGCCCCGACTGGCGATATCGACGCGCCGCTGCAAGCCCTGATCATCGACTCCTGGTTCGATAACTACCTGGGGGTGGTCTCGCTGGTGCGCGTGCGCCACGGTCGCGTCAAGAAAGGCGACAAGATTCTGGTCAAGTCCACCGGCAAGCTGCACCTGGTCGACAGCGTGGGCGTATTCACGCCCAAGCACACCCAGACCGCCGACCTCAAGGCCGGCGAAGTAGGCTTCATCATTGCCAGCATCAAGGACATCCACGGTGCCCCGGTTGGCGATACCCTGACCCTGTCGTCCACTCCGGAAGTCGAAGTGCTGCCTGGGTTCAAGAAGATCCAGCCGCAGGTATACGCCGGCCTGTTCCCGGTCAGTTCCGATGACTTCGAAGACTTCCGCGATGCCCTGCAGAAGCTGACCCTCAACGATTCGTCCCTGCAGTACATGCCCGAAAGCTCCGACGCCCTGGGCTTTGGCTTCCGCTGCGGGTTCCTGGGCATGCTGCACATGGAGATCATCCAGGAGCGCCTGGAGCGCGAATACGACCTGGACCTGATCACCACCGCGCCCAGCGTGATCTACGAGCTGGAACTCAAGACGGGTGAAACCATTGTCGTCGACAACCCGTCGAAGCTCCCAGACGTCTCGTCGGTCACCGACTTCCGCGAGCCGATCGTGACCGCGACCATCCTGGTGCCGCAAGAACACCTGGGTAACGTGATCACCTTGTGTATCGAGAAGCGTGGCGTTCAGCGCGACATGCAGTTCCTGGGCAGCCAGGTGCAAGTGCGCTACGACATGCCGATGAACGAAGTGGTACTGGACTTCTTCGACCGCTTGAAGTCCACCAGCCGTGGCTATGCTTCGCTGGACTATCACTTCGATCGTTACCAGTCGGCCAACCTGGTCAAGCTGGATGTGTTGATCAACGGCGACAAGGTCGATGCCCTGGCATTGATCGTGCACCGCGACAACGCTGCCTACAAAGGCCGCGCGTTGACCGAGAAAATGAAGGAGCTGATCCCGCGGCAGATGTTCGATGTGGCGATCCAGGCAGCCATTGGTGGCCAGATCATCGCGCGTACCACTGTCAAGGCGCTCAGAAAGAACGTACTGGCCAAATGTTATGGCGGCGACGTCAGCCGTAAGAAGAAGCTGCTCGAGAAGCAGAAGGCCGGTAAGAAACGCATGAAACAGGTGGGCAACGTGGAAATTCCACAAGAAGCCTTCCTCGCCGTGCTCAGGTTGGATAGTTAGGTCCTATGTCGCTAAATTTCCCGCTGTTGCTCGTCATTGCCGTGTTCGTGTGCGGTCTGTTGGGCCTGATCGACCTTTTGTTCCTGGCGCCGCGCCGACGTGCGGCGATCGCCAATTACCAGGGCAGTGTCAGCCAGCCGGAACCGGCGGTGGTCGAGCGCTTGAACAAGGAACCCTTGCTGGTCGAATACGGCAAGTCGTTCTTCCCGGTGCTGTTCATCGTGCTGGTGCTGCGCTCGTTCCTGGTCGAACCGTTCCAGATTCCGTCGGGGTCGATGAAACCCACGCTGGAAGTGGGTGACTTCATCCTGGTGAACAAGTTCTCCTACGGCATCCGCTTGCCGGTGATCGACAAGAAAGTCATCGAGGTGGGCGACCCGCAGCGCGGCGACGTCATGGTGTTCCGCTATCCCAGCGACCCGAACGTCAACTACATCAAGCGCGTCGTCGGCTTGCCCGGTGACCAGATCCGCTACACCAACGACAAGCAGTTGTTTGTCAACGGTCAGCGGGTCGCCGAGCAACTGGTGGGTACCGAGCCTGGGACCCTGGGCAGCGCTCAGCTGTACAAGGAGAAGCTCGGTGCTGCAGAGCACCTGATTCGCAAGGAGATGAGCCGTTATCGCATGCCGCCGGACCAGCAATGGACGGTACCAGCCGGCCATTACTTCATGATGGGCGACAACCGCGACAACTCCAACGACAGCCGCTACTGGGATGACCCCAATATTCCCAAGGAACTGCACGGCATGGTTCCGGACCGCAACATCGTCGGCAAGGCCTTCGCCGTATGGATGAGCTGGCCTGAGCCGAAACTCAGCCACCTGCCTAACTTGTCGCGGGTCGGACTGATCCATTGATACCCTTCGGCGCTGTCCATACAGCGCCGAATGCTTTTCTGACATAGGCTGTGTCTCAGGGATGGGAGATTCGCCGCCCAGCGTGCGGTGACCATGGCCAAACCGTCTTTCAGGATGCTGATTTGAACAACGCGTTTAACAACGATCGGGTGGCCGCATGACTGCTTCCCTTACCCGCCTGGAGCGAAAGCTCGGTTACACCTTCAAGGACCAGGACCAGATGCTCCTGGCGTTGACCCACCGAAGCTATGCCGGACGCAATAACGAGCGTCTGGAATTCCTCGGTGACGCCATTCTCAACTTCGTCGCCGGCGAGGCGCTGTTCGAGCGCTTCCCTCAGGCCCGTGAAGGGCAGCTGTCACGGCTGCGCGCCCGCCTGGTCAAGGGCGAGACCCTGGCCCGTCTGGCCCGCGGGTTCGACCTGGGCGAATACCTGCGCCTGGGTTCCGGCGAGCTCAAGAGCGGGGGCTTTCGCCGCGAGTCCATTCTGGCCGATGCGCTGGAGGCCTTGATCGGGGCCATCTACCTGGACGCCGACATGGACACGGCCCGCGAGCGCGTGCTTGCCTGGCTGGCCAACGAGTTCGAAGGGCTGACCTTGGTCGATACCAACAAAGATCCTAAAACGCGCCTGCAGGAGTTCCTGCAATCGCGCAGTTGCGAGCTGCCGCGTTACGAAGTGGTGGATATCCAGGGCGAACCTCACTGCCGTACGTTCTTCGTCGAATGCGAAGTGGCGCTGCTGAATAACAAGAGTCGTGGCCAGGGTGTCAGCCGGCGTATCGCCGAGCAGGTAGCCGCTGCGTCCGCATTGATCGCCCTGGGCGTGGAGAATGGCAATGACTGAGAACACCACTACCCGTTGCGGCTACGTCGCCATTGTCGGTCGCCCCAACGTCGGCAAGTCGACCCTGTTGAACCACATCCTCGGTCAGAAGCTGGCCATCACCTCGCGCAAGCCACAGACCACGCGCCACAACATGCTTGGCATCAAGACCGAAGGCCAGGTGCAGGCCATCTACGTCGATACCCCCGGCATGCACAAAGCCAACGACAAGGCCCTGAACCGCTACATGAATCGCAACGCCTCGGCGGCCTTGAAGGACGTCGATGTGGTGATCTTCGTGGTGGACCGCACCCGCTGGACGGATGAGGACCAGTTGGTGCTCGAGCGCGTCCAGTATGTGACCGGCCCGGTGATCCTGGCGGTGAACAAGACTGACCGCATGGATGAAAAGGCCGAGCTCATTCCGCACCTTCAGTGGCTGCAAGGCCAGCTGCCCAATGCCGAGATCGTGCCCATTTCCGCACAGCAGGGCCACAACCTCGAGTCGCTCGAAGCGCTGATTGCCAAGCACCTGCCGGAAAACGAGCATTTCTTCCCGGAAGATCAGATCACCGATCGCAGCAGCCGCTTTCTGGCTGCCGAGCTGGTGCGCGAAAAGATCATGCGCCAACTGGGCGCCGAGCTGCCTTACCAGATCACGGTCGAGATCGAGGAGTTCAAGCAGCAGGGGCATGTGTTGCATATCCATGCACTGATCCTGGTCGAACGCGACGGGCAGAAGAAAATCATCATCGGCGACAAGGGTGAGCGCATCAAGCGCATCGGTTCCGACGCGCGCAAGGACATGGAAGTGCTGTTCGACGCCAAGGTGATGCTCAACCTCTGGGTCAAGGTCAAAGGCGGCTGGTCCGATGACGAGCGCGCCCTGCGCTCGCTGGGTTACGGCGACCTCTAAGGCTCACGCGGCCTGATGCGAGTACGCCCCGGTCGGTGCGTTCTCGCCAGCGTCTGCCTCATGCGGGCTGGTGAATTTCATGGAACAACCTGTCGGTCAGCCAGCCTACGTGCTGCACAGCCGTGCCTATAAGGAAACCAGCGCGCTGGTGGACTTCTTTACACCCCAGGGGCGCGTGCGTGCTGTGTTGCGCCGTGCGCGTGGCAAGGGTGGCAGCCTGGTGCGCCCCTTCGTGCCACTGGAGCTTGAGCTGCGCGGGCGAGGGGAGCTGAAGAACGTTGGCAGGCTGGAAACGGTCGGCATGGCACCCTGGCTGCATGGGGACGCTGTCTTCAGCGGTTTGTACCTCAATGAGTTGCTCATGCGCCTGCTACCGGCAGAGGCACCTTCGCCTGGATTGTTCGATCATTACGCGCAAACCTTGCAAGCCCTACTCGCCGGCCGCCCGCTTGAGCCGCTATTGCGGGCTTTTGAATGGCGGCTGCTCGATGAGCTGGGTTACGCCTTCTCGCTGCACAGGGATGTCGTTGATCAGCCCATTGCCGCCGAGGGGCTGTACCGCCTGCGCGTGGACGCTGGGCTGGAGCGGGTCGAACTGTCCCAGCCTGGGCTGTTCGGTGGCACCGAGTTGCTGGCCCTGGCCGAGGCGGACTGGGAAACGCCAGGTGCTTTGCTGGCGGCCAAGCGCTTGATGCGCCAGGCCTTGGCCGTTCATCTGGGTGGCAAGCCGCTGGTCAGCCGCGAACTGTTTCGCAAGCGCTGATCACGACGTATGCTGTAGGGCTCAATCCAAGGAGAGCCTTTCGTGACTCACAGCAACCGCATGCTTCTCGGCGTGAACATCGATCATGTGGCCACCCTGCGCCAGGCCCGGGGTACGCGCTATCCAGACCCTGTCAAGGCGGCGCTGGATGCTGAAGAGGCGGGTGCCGACGGCATCACCGTGCACCTGCGCGAGGATCGCCGCCACATCCAGGAGCGCGACGTGCTGCTGCTCAAGGATGTATTGCAGACGCGCATGAACTTCGAAATGGGCGTCACCGAAGAGATGATGGCCTTTGCCGAAAAGATCCGTCCTGCACACATCTGCCTGGTACCTGAAACCCGTCAGGAACTCACCACAGAAGGTGGGTTGGATGTGGCAGGCCAGGAAGCGCGGATCAAGGCGGCCGTCGAACGCCTGTCGCGCATCGGCGCAGAAGTGTCGCTGTTCATCGATGCTGACGAACGCCAGATCGAGGCCTCGCACCGGGTGGGCGCGCCGGCCATCGAGCTGCACACCGGCCGTTATGCCGACGCGCAATCACCTACCGAAGTGGCCGAGGAGCTCAAGCGCATTGTCGATGGCGTTGCGTTTGGCATCGGGCAGGGCCTGATCGTCAATGCCGGTCACGGTCTGCACTACCATAACGTCGAGGCCGTGGCGGCCATCAAGGGCATCAACGAACTGAACATCGGCCACGCACTGGTCGCCCACGCATTGTTCGTGGGCTTCAAGGCCGCCGTTTCAGAAATGAAGACGTTGATCCTCGCGGCCTCGCGTTGAGCCAGTGGTTACTTGCGCGCCACCAGCGTGGCGCGACGCGGGGCAGGCAAGCCCTCGATGGTTTTGCCTGAATCGCTGGGGTCGAGGAAATCACTGAGCGACTGGTAGCGCATCCATTCGGTGCTGCGCTGTTCTTCCAGACTCGTGACACTGACATCCACGCAGCGCACATCACTGAACCCAGCCCGGCGCAGCCAGCGCTCCAGGGCTGGGACCGAGGGCAGGAACCACACGTTGCGCATCTGCGCGTAACGGTCCTCGGGCACCAGCACCTGTTGTGTGTCGCCTTCGATCACCAATGTTTCCAACACCAGCTCGCCGCCCTTTACCAGGCAGTCCTTGAGCGCCAGCAGGTGCTCGATAGGCGAGCGACGGTGATAAAACACCCCCATCGAAAACACCGTGTCGAAGCCTTCGAGGCTGGCAGGCAGGTCTTCCAGGGCGAAGGGGAGGTGCCAGGCGGGCAGGTCCGGCAAGTACCGTTGCACCGCCTGGAACTGACAGAAGAACAACCAGTTCGGGTCGATCCCGATGACCATGTCGGCGCCGGCGCCTAGCATGCGCCACTGGTAATAGCCATTACCGCAGCCAACATCCAGTACCCGCTTGCCCTTGAGGTCCAGGTGCGGTGCGACGCGCGACCACTTCCAGTCCGAGCGCCATTCGGTATCGACGTGCACGCCAAACAGATCGAAGGGGCCCTTGCGCCAGGGCGACAGCCCCATCAATGCCTGGCGCATCTGCACACGGCTGGCGTCATCGCAGTCGCAGTCCAGGCGTAATCCATTTACCAGGTCGATTTCGCTCGGTTGCAGCGCCGGAAGCGCGTCCAGTGCACCGCGCCAGCGGTCCAGGTCGCCATGACCTTTTTCCAGCTTGGTATCGAGCTGCGCCTGCAGGCCTTGCGACCATGCAGCCAGGGGGGTGCCCGCCAGGCGGCGCGCCAGAGGAGAAAGGTCGATCATGGTAGGGCTATCAACGAGGCAAAGTTAAGGCATTGGAACCAGGGCACCACCGTCGAGAACCCTGCATCGAGCAAGCGCTGGCGGTGGGTTTCCAGGGTGTCGGGCTTCATCACGTTATCGATGGCGCTGCGTTTCTGGGCAATTTCCAGTTCGCTGTAGCCGTTGGCACGCTTGAAGTCCAGGTGCAGGTCATTGAGCAGTGCCTGCGTGGTGGTGTCGGCAAAGCACAGCTTTTCCGAAAGAATCAGGGCACCGCCGGGTAGCAGTGACTGGCGGATGCGCGTCAATAGCGCCAGGCGCTGAGGGGGTGCGATGAACTGCAGGGTGAAGTTCATCGCTACCACCGAGGCCGGTTCGAACGCCAGGTTGAGGATGTCCGCTTCCAGCACCTCGACAGGCAACAACTCCTGGAACATCGAATCCTGGGCCGCGAGGTATTCCCGGCAGCGCTCGACCATGGCGGCGGAATTGTCCACGGCGATGACTCGGCAACCTTCCCCGCGCACGTGCCGGCGCAAGGCCTGCGTTACCGCACCGAGCGAGGCGCCCAGGTCATACAGCGCCGTACCGGGCTTGGCGAAGCGCGCGGCCAGTACGCCCACATTTTCGACAATGGTCGGGTAGCCCGGCACGGAGCGCTTGATCATGTCCGGGAACACGCGCACCACATCCTCGTTGAAAACGAAGTCGGGGACCTGCGCCAACGGTTGGGCGAAAAGACGATCGGGATCTGTGGTCACGGCGGGCTCGGGGCTGGGTAAAACGGGGCGCGCATTTTATCGAATGGCGGTTGATCTTGCCATGCCAGCTTGGCGCCGATTGGCCTGAACCATGCGTATGTAAGAGCAGGCACGCCCACGTACGTCAGCGCCGAGCGTTAGCGCACGACGACAGTGCAATCGAAGGTTTGCACAGGCGCCACCTGCGTAGCCCAGGGCTGCTGGTAGACCAGCTTCAATGCCGCCTTGCCGGGTTGATCGGCCTGATAGCGCCACGTCGAGAGGCCTTCGTTGCCGACCACATCCTCCTGATCAGGCGCGCTGTAGACCTCGGGCCCGAGACTGACGAGCACAGGCGTGGCAGCGGCTTCCACGCGCCAGCGGTAGCCAGTGGAAGGGTTGCTGGGTAGGGTCAAGTTCAACACCTGCCCTTTTTCAAGGTAGACCGGGCACTCACTGTCGGCATCCAGAGTGACAGGCTCGAACCCATGTTGGGCGCAGGCGGTTAGCAGGGTCAGCCCCAATGGGGCAAGAAGGCGTGAGGTGGACATAGGGGCTCCACGGGTTGTCGAACGCCCGAGGATAACCGATTAAGCGCCACGGCAGTCATACCAAGTTACGAATGAACCAGGGGCTGTGGCACAGCCCCTGTTCCTGGGCTTTAGAAAAGCACTTTCGCGACATCTGCAAAGCGCTTGGCGAAATGCACCGTCAACCCTTCACGCAGGTATTCGGGCAGCTCCTCGAAATCGCCGCGATTGGGTTCGGGCAGGATCAGCTCGTGGATCTTCTGCCGACGGGCCGCGATGACCTTTTCGCGCACCCCACCGATGGGTAGTACCTGCCCGGTCAAGGTCAGCTCGCCGGTCATGGCCACGCCTTTCTTCGGTGCCTGATCCCTTGCCAAGGACAGCAACGCGCTGGCCATGGTGATGCCGGCGCTCGGACCGTCCTTCGGCGTGGCGCCCTCCGGCACATGCAGGTGAATGAACGCTTCGTTGAAGAACGCCGGGTCGCCACCAAACTGTTTGAGGTTGGAGCTGACATAGCTGTACGCGATTTCAGCCGATTCCTTCATGACGTCGCCGAGCTTGCCGGTCAGTTTGAAACCGCGGTTGAGCGTATGAATGCGCGTTGCTTCGATCGGCAGGGTCGCACCGCCCATGCTCGTCCAGGCAAGACCTGTGATAACACCCTTGCCCGCCAGCACCTGCTCGCTGCGGAACACCGGCATGCCCAATGCACCTTCAAGGTCCTTTGGTCCGATCTTGAGCTTGGCGGTAGGGTCTTCAAGCAGCTTCACCACGGCCTTGCGCACTAGTTTGCCCAACTGTTTTTCCAGCTGTCGCACGCCGGCTTCGCGGGCATAGCCTTCGATCACCAGGCGCAAGGCGCTGTCGGTGATGCTCAGGCTGCTTTTGGCCACGCCCGCCTTGGCCAGTTGCTTGGGCCAGAGGTGGCGTTTGGCGATGGCCAGTTTTTCTTCGGTGATGTACCCGGACAGGCGAATGACCTCCATGCGGTCAAGCAGCGGGCCCGGAATCGAGTCCAGGGTGTTGGCGGTGCACACGAACAGCACTTTGGACAGGTCCAGGCGCAGGTCCAGGTAATGATCGAGGAAGTCGACGTTCTGCTCGGGGTCCAGGGTTTCCAATAGCGCCGAGGCAGGGTCGCCCTGGTAGCTTTGTCCCATCTTGTCGATTTCGTCGAGCATGATGACCGGGTTCATCACCTCCACATCCTTCAGGGCTTGTACCAGCTTGCCGGGCTGGGCCCCGATGTAGGTGCGGCGATGCCCCTTGATCTCGGCTTCGTCGCGCATGCCGCCCACGCTGAAGCGATAGAATGGGCGGCCCAACGATTCGGCGATGGACTTGCCTACGCTGGTCTTGCCCACGCCTGGCGGGCCTACCAGCAGCACAATGGAGCCACTGATCTCGCCTTTCCATGCCCCAACGGCCAGAAACTCGAGGATCCGTTCCTTGATATCGTCCAGTCCCGCATGATGCTGGTCGAGCAGCTTGCGAGCGTGCTTGAGGTCGAGCTTGTCATCGCCGTAGATACCCCAGGGCAGTGCTGTCGCCCAATCCAGGTAGTTCCGGGTCACGGCGTATTCGGGCGAACCTGTTTCCAGGATCGCCAGCTTGCCCATCTCTTCATCGATGCGCTTGCGTGCCTGATCCGGCAGGGTCTTGCCTTCGAGCCGCTGCTCGAACTGCTCCAGATCCGCGCTGCGATCATCCTTGGTCAACCCCAGTTCCTGCTGGATGACCTTCAGTTGTTCCTTGAGGAAGAACTCGCGCTGATGCTCGCCGATCTGCCGGTTCACCTCGGCGGAAATTTCATTTTGCAGGCGAGCGACTTCGACTTCCTTGCGCAGCATGGGCAGCACTTTTTCCATGCGCTTGAGCATGGGCACGCAGTCGAGCACCTCCTGAAGCTGGCTGCCGGTCGCCGAGGTCAGTGCGGCGGCGAAGTCGGTCAGCGGGGAGGGGTCGTTGGGACTGAAGCGGTTGAGGTAGTTCTTCAACTCTTCGCTGTACAGCGGGTTGAGGGGCAGCAGCTCCTTGATCGCGTTGATCAGGGCCATGCCATAGGCTTTGACCTCGTCGGTGGGGTCGGCCGGTTGGCGCGGGTAATCGACTTCAACCAGGTAGGGCGGACGATGGTGCTTGAGCCAGGTCCGAATACGTACCCGCGTCAAGCCCTGGGCCACGAACTGCAACTTGCCGTTTTCCCGGCTGGCATGGTGCACCTTGACCAGGGTGCCGTACTCCGGGAGGGCCTTGGTGTCGAAATGGCGGTGGTCTTCAGGCGGCGTGTCCATGAAGAACAGCGCCAGGCAGTGGTCGGGAGACTTGGCCACCAAGTCCAGCGTCTCGGCCCACGGCTCTTCGTTGACGATGACCGGTAGCACCTGTGCCGGGAAGAATGGGCGGTTGTGAATGGGGATCACATAGACCTTGTCCGGCAGTTGCTGTCCAGGCAGGGCCAAGGCATGGCCGGTTATCGGCTGGCTACTGGTGTGTTCGACTTCGTTGGAATCGTCGGCGTGTTCAGGGTAATCCTGCTGGTCGCTCATGGGGCACCTGCGTGAATGACTATGGTGCTTAGATGGGGCAAGGCAGGAAGGGTTTCAAGCCGCTGCCGGGCAGTGGCGCGCGCGCATGAAAAAGCGGAGCCCGTCAGGCTCCGCTTTTTGTGACACCGTGCCGGTTACTCGGCGAGTTTGTAGGCGATGATGTAGTCGCCCATCTTGGTGCCCAGCGAGCCGTGACCGCCGGCCACGATCAGCACGTACTGCTTGCCGTCCTTGCCGGTGTAGGTCATTGGAGTGGCCTGGCCGCCTGCTGGCAGGCGGGCTTTCCACAATTCCTTGCCGTTGTTGACGTCATAGGCGCGCAGGTACTGGTCCAGCGTACCGCTCAGGAAGCCTACGCCGCCGGCGGTGACGATCGAGCCGCCCATGCTGGGTACGCCAACCGGCAGGCCGATCGGCACCGGCGTGCTGTCGCGGGTGGTGCCGTTCTTGTGCTTCCAGACCACCTTGTTGGTGAACAGGTCGATGGCGGCTACATAGCCCCAGGCAGGCGCCTGGCACGGCACGCCCAGCGGCGACATGAACGGGTGCATGGTCACGGCATAAGGTGCACCGGTGTTCGGTTGCACGCCGCTGGTCTCGCTCTCACGCTTGCTACCGTCGGCAACCTGCTCACGAGGGATCATCTTGGAGACGAACGCCATGTAGTTGGGCGATGTGAACAGCAGTTGGCGCACCGGGTCGACCGAGACACTGCCCCAGTTGAACACACCTACGTTGCCTGGATAGATCAGTGAGCCCTGCTCGGACGGCGGGGTGTACTGGCCTTCGTAGCGCAGTTCGCGGAACTGGATGCGGCACAGCATCTGGTCGAACGGCGTGGCGCCCCACATGGCCTGTTCGGTCAGCTCAGGGCCGAGCAGGTTGAGGTCCGAACGGGCCTGAGTTGGCGAGGTGTGATCGCCCTTGACCGCGCCTTGTGGCGTCGGGATTTCACGGATCGGCACGATCGGCGTACCGTCACGACGGTCCAGCACGTACAGGCTGCCCTGCTTGGTCGGCACGATGACCGCTGGCTTGACGCCATCGTCGGTCTTCAGCGATACCAGGGTAGGCTGGCTGCCCACGTCCATGTCCCACAGGTCATGGTGGGTGAACTGGTAGTTCCAGCGTGCCTTGCCGGTCGCCAGGTCCAGTGCGACCACGCCGGCGCTGTATTTCTCGGCGCCTGGCGTACGGTCAGCACCCCATTGGTCCGGCGTCTGGTTGCCCAGTGGCAGGTAGATCATGCCCAGGTCTTCGTCGACGCTGGCAATCGACCACATGTTGGCCGAGTTGCGGCTGTACATCTTGCCCGGTGCCAGTGGTGCGGTGTCGTCGGGGTTGTTGCTGTCCCAGTTCCACACCAGGCGGCCGTCGTGTACGTCGTAGGCGCGGATCACGCCGGACGGCTCGCTGGTCGATTCGTTGTCGGTCACGTGACCGCCAATGATCACCAGATCGCGAGTGATGGCCACAGGCGACGTGGAGTAGTAGCCACCTGGCGTGAATGGCCCAAGGCCGGTGGTCAGGTCGACGCTGCCCTGGTTGGCAAAGCCTTCGCAGACCTTGCCGTTGTCGGCATTGATGGCGATCAGGCGTGCGTCGGCAGTTGGCAGATAAAGACGGCGCGGGCAGGCCTGAGCCACGGCCTTGCCAGCCTCGCTGATAGTAGGCGCAGGGCTACCGTCAAGGCTTACGTAGCGGTTTTCGTCATAGTACGAAACGCCACGGCAAGTCATGTGGGCGAAACCCTTGAAGGTGCCTACCGGGCTTTTGATCTGCGGGTCGTAGCGCCAGATTTCAGCACCGGTATCCGGATCCAAGGCCAGCACGCGGCTGTGCGCGGTGCAGGCATAGAGCATGCCGTTGGCCTTGAGCGGCGTGTTTTCGTTGGTCAGTTCCACCGGGTCGTTCTCACTGGGCAAATCGCCGGTGCGGATACGCCAGGCCTCTTCAAGGCGATGGGCGTTTTGCGCGGTGATCTGGCGCAGCGGTGAGTAACGGTCGCCGTGCTCGGTGCGGCCGTAGGCATGCCACTCGCCGTCGGGCATGGCCGGGGCGGTGCTGGCCATTTCGCTGGTGTCGCGACCCAGTTCGCCATACACCTCACCGGGGTGGGTGAACTGACTGGCGACGGCGCAGGCACCCGAAGCCACCACGGCAACGGTGAGCAGCGCCGTGTTGGCTTTGCTGGCTGGCCCGATCAACGGGCGGCGCGACCAGGGCAGCAACAGCACCACGCCGATGGCGAACCAGAGGGCCAGACGCGGCACCAGTTGCCACCAGTCCAGGCCCACTTCGAGCAGTGCCCAGACCGTACTGCCCAACAATACGACGGCGTAGACACCCAGGCCGATACGGCGCTGGGCCAGCAGCAGGGCGCCAGACACGGCAAAGCCGATGCCGGCGATCAGGTAATACAGCGACCCGCCCACCTGACTCAACTTGATGCCGCCGGCCAGCAGTGCCAGCCCCATCAACAACAGCAGGACGCCGATCAGGCGGGGGAGCCAGCGGCTTCCCGTTTTGGCACCTTCAGTGCTCATCGCATGTTCTCCGTTTGGTATGTGTTTTTAGAAAGTGCTTTGAATCTTCAAGCCGCCGACCAGGGCGTTGTCGACCTGCGACACGCCTCCGGGGTGGCGGATGTATTGCAGGTTAGGTCGCACCGTGAGCCAGTCGGCAAGATGGATGCCGTAATACAGCTCAGCGCTGTATTCGGTGTCCTGTACGGGCAAGAAGCCTGGGTTGTCATAGTCGTAAAGCCCAGCGGCCTGGTTGGCCAGCCGAGCATTCTTGCGATAGGCCGGGTTGACATGCACACGGGCGATTGCAAGGCCGATGTCGTCCTTGGCCCGCCTGTCGAACGGCCCTTTGAATACCAGTCCAGCCTGCACATAGTTGTCGATGGCATTGGTTTTCTTGTCATGCATCGTGGCGTTGGCGAATACGCTCAAACCACGCGAGCCGTCCGATGCCAGCGCAGTCACCTGCTGCTGGGCGCCCAGCCACACGCCGTGCTTGCTTGAGCTGCTGCGGTAGGCGGCACCGCTGATCGCTGCCGCCTGCCCGTCGTTATCCTTGAGTACATCGCTTGCCTTGGCATTACTGTAGTAGTACCCGGCGCGATATTCCCCCTTCATGCCTTTGATGCGCGGGCTCCACACCAGTTCGATTGGCATGACGGCGCCCTGGGTGCCACTGCCGCTGAGTTTGAAGCCGTTGCCCGAATCCAGGTTGGACGGGTTCTGCTCGAATACGCCAACCTGGGCGAAGAGGCTGTCGCTGAGGTTGTAACGCACGCGCAAGGCCCACTGGCTGACGGGCCAGTTGTACCAGATGCCGCCTACCCAGTTGCCCACCTGAGAGCCACAGAAGGCCAGGTTCTGGAAGTCGCAGGGGAAGCTATTGAAGTCTTCGCCTTCGCCAAAGCGGCCAAACTTGACGTCCAGCGCGCCGTCGAAATAGTTCTGCTTGACCCATAGCTGCGTCAGGCGCCAAGTCTGGCCGCGGCCCCATACCTCCTGCGCCGAGGTGAAGCCACCCACGCGGGGGTCATTGATGCGGTCGTTGCTGATGTTCTGGCCGTGGCGCTCGGTGACCGTGAGCTGGAATTCGGCGTCGTGCCAGCCGAAGATCTTTTCCAGGTCCATGTGGCTGCCGAAGGTGAACTGATCACTGTAGCGGGCAGTGCGGTCGTGGTCGTAGCCACCGCGCAGGTTGCTACCCATTTCGCCTGTGTAGCCCAAGGTGAAGTCGTAACCCTGGTCAAGCAAGGCGGTACGGTGCCCGGCCCAGTCACCAAACATCCAGGGAGAGTCACTGGCAAATGGCTCGTTGGCATGGGCTGCGTTGGCCAGGGTCGCCAGGGCGAGGCCGAGGTAGCAGGATTTTGGCAGTTGAAGCATGAGGTAGCGCTATCTTCTGGTTGTTGGAAAAACGGCAAGCGCATCG
The DNA here is from genome assembly GCF_007678615.1 of Pseudomonas sp. DE0157. Taxonomy (NCBI): domain Bacteria; kingdom Pseudomonadati; phylum Pseudomonadota; class Gammaproteobacteria; order Pseudomonadales; family Pseudomonadaceae; genus Pseudomonas; species Pseudomonas sp. DE0157. The sequence goes on along the minus strand of NZ_VEJN01000015.1, from coordinate 93,133 downwards.
ACAGGCAGCCCTGGCAATGGGTTGACGAAAAAGGGGGTTGGGTGAAGCGATTCAGCTTGCGGCGGGGAGGATATAGGGTAAAGCGCGGGAAAAAAAGACAAAATGTCGCAGTGCATTGTTACCCCTTGAGTAACAGTGCGGCTGAATGGGGCGGATGACGCCCCATGCGTCCCATCATGGCGAGCGGGCTACCTCAGAAGGTGGTGCGCAGGCCGACTTCCACGCTTCGTCCCGGCGCAGGTGCGATATCGCGCAGGATCGAGCTGGCATAACGCACCGTCTGATCCGTCAGGTTCTCGCCACGCACGAATGCCAGCCACTGGCTGTGGCCCACGTCGAAGCGATACCCCACGCTGGCGCCCAGGGTGGTATAGCCATCGGTGCGGGTTTCATTGGCCGGCTTGCGGTGTTGAGCGGCGGCGTGCTCAACGTCCACCCGCGCCTGCCAGCGGTCAAGCTCCCACACCAGCCCGCTGTTCAAGCGCAACGGTGCGATTCGTGGCAGGGGCTCGCCGGAATCGAGGTTCTTGGCACGGGTATAGTCACCCGACAGCTCAAGCGCAAAGCTGCCATAGCGGTTCTGCGCCAACTGCCACCGGTCTTGCGCTTCGATGCCGTAGAAGCGGGCTCGAACACCTTGGTACTGGTATTCGGGAATGCCGTCATGGTCATGATCATGGTCTTCGCCTTCATGCTCATGATCGTGACCTTCGCGCAGGTTGCCGGTGCCGATCAGGCCGATATAGTTGCGAAAATGGCTGTAGAAAACGCCCACGCTGCCTTTGTGCGTGCCGTTGTCAAAGCGCAGTGCCAAGTCCCCCGAGAACGCCTTTTCCTTGCTCAGGCTGGCATCGCCCACTTCATAGGCCCCGGTGGCCACATGCGCGCCGTTGGCATAGAGCTCATAAAAGGTGGGCGCCCGCTCGGTGTAGCCCAGGTTGGCGGCGAGCGACCAGATCGAGTCAAGTTGATACACGGCGCCCGACGACAGGCTAAAGGCATTGAAGCTACTGGCGCTGTCGGCTTCTGCAAACTGCGCGTTACCCTTGCCGTCCGGGTCGACGCGGGTGTGTTCCATCCGAGCCCCGAGGCTCACGTCTAACCGATCAGTGGCGTGCCATTGCTCCAGCAGGAACAGTGCAAGGGTGTCGGTATCGGTATGCGGCACGAACGCTTCTTCGCCCAGGGCTGAGAATTCGTTGCGGCTGACCTGCGCGCCCAGCACACCTTCGACGGGACCCAGGGGTTGGTGGCGGGCCTCGACACGGGCCTCGTAGCCTTTGTTCTTGAACGTGGTGTGGACTTCGCCTTCTTCGATTTCACGGTGCTGGTAATCGGTATACCCGGCATCGAGCTTCACCGAGCTGAACGGGCCGTCCAGGTCGCGAAACTGCGAGGTGAAAGCATAGTGGTCCTGCTCCATGTCCAGCCGAACGCCGGGCTCGGCCACCGAACCGTAGTTACTGTCATAACGGCTGTAGGACAGGCCAGCATAACCGTGGTCCCAGTGATAGGCACCGCCCAGCGCGCCGCCGTCCTGGCGACCGTCGCTGTTTTCCAGGCGATGCTTGCTGCCTGGGGTGTCGGCATCGCGTACCTGAGCGCTGCGAGCAAAGCCTGGGATGCGCAAGTCATTGTACTGACGGGCATTGGCATCCACGTGCAAAGCGAAGGCGCCGTTGCCGGCCTCCAGCTTGCCGGCACTGCTGCGTGTGGTGTCGGCGCCACCGTATCGCAACTCGCCGGCTCCCTGGATGCCGTCGATAGGGGTATCAGGAATGCGGTTGTCGAACGTGTTCACCACGCCACCAATGGCATTGCCACCATACAGCAGGGCAGCGGGGCCCCGGACGATCTCGATGCGTTCGACGGTGACGGGGTCAAGGGGCACGGCGTGGTCGTAGGACAACGACGAGGCATCCAGCGCGCCTACGCCATTGCGCAGCAGGCGAATGCGATCCCCGTCCAGGCCTCGGATGATCGGGCGGCTGGCCCCTGGCCCGAACCAAGTGGAGGCCACACCTGGCTGTCGGTTCAGGGTTTCCCCCAGGCTGCTGTGCTGTTGTTGCAGCAGGTCGGTGCCTTCCAGCACCGTGCTGGGGCTGGCCAACTGGGCGCTGCCTAGCGGGTTGGCAGTGATGACTTGGGGCGAAAGTTCAACCCCCTGACTGTAGGAGGTGACCATGCAAAGTGCGAGTGCAAGCGGAGACAGGCGAAGCGGTGAGTGCACCATGAGCTGTAGCGATCCTTGGCAGAGATGTTAATTGTTACAATATAACATCTCTATTTCAGCACAGCCGTGTCCCACGCCGCCAGCCTTATTTGTCCAGCGCAGGGTGCGCGACGATGCCTGCACTGGTGTAAGGTGCGCATCTTTGTACCGGAGCCTTGGCATGAGCACTGCCCAACACAACGCGTTGCACGGCAAGACCCTCGAGCAGATCCTCACCGAGCTGGTCGCCCACTATCAATGGCAGGGGCTGGCCGAGCGCATTGATGTGCGCTGCTTCAAGAGCAACCCGACGGTCAAGTCGAGCCTTACCTTTCTGCGCAAGACCCCATGGGCCCGCGAGAAGGTCGAGCAGCTGTACATCAAGCTGCAGCGCCAGGCCTGACATGCGGCGTCACCCGTGGTTGAGCACCCTGGCCATGCTGGGCTGGCTGGGCCTGAGCGTGCAGGTGTACTTGGTGTTGTGGGGGCGATGGCAGGAGCAGGCGAGCCTGATAGGTGGGCTGATCAACGTGTTCGGCTACTTCACGGTGCTGACCAATACGCTGGTGGCCACTGTCCTGAGCTACGCCGCATTTGGCCGGGAAGGGGCGAGCAAGCGCTTTTTCCTGTCTCCTGTGGTCAGCTCGGCAGTGGCGGCGAGCATCGTGCTGGTGGCGTTGGCGTATAGCCTTTTGTTGCGCCATCTGTGGCAGCCGGAGGGTTGGCAATGGTTGGCAGACGAGCTGTTGCATGACGTCATGCCAGCGCTTTACGTCTTGTATTGGTGGTTCGAGGTGCCCAAGGGGCGGTTACGGCTGCACCACCTTGGGTTATGGGCGTTCTATCCTGCCGTCTATTTCGCCTATGCGTTGTGGCGCGGCAGTGAGATTGGCGTCTACGCCTATCCTTTCATCGACGTCGCCACCTTGGGGTACGGCCAGGTGATGATCAATGCGCTGGGTGTGCTGGCAGGGTTTTGGGCAATTGCCGGGGTGCTGCTCATTCTGGACAGGTGGCGGGCGGGGTGAGCAAGGGCGTGCCGTCATTCGAGCTTCTCAGGCTGCCCTGGGGTTTGAGCTTCGCAACGAACATTGCCGAGGCGCCGGGCCGGCCGCCCCGGCCCCTTTCAGTCATCGCTCGCTGAACCTTCCGCGCGCCAGTAGGCGGCGGCTTTGAGGGCGTCTTGGGCTACGCCTTTGCTGATCAGCAGCGTCTTGACCTCACGCGTCAGGCTCTTTTCCAGCGCCACCCAGGCGTACAAGGCCCCTTCGGGTAATGGCAAAGCCTCGACCGTGGCCACCAGGTCGTCCCGCCCCCGTACCGACCAGATCACGTCCACCTGCGCCTGGCTCGGCAAGGGCTGACGCTCCTGCTCATCGTGAACCTGGATGACGGCCACCACCCGTCGCCCCGCAGGCAGGGCTTCAAGACGGCGGCCGATGGCGGGCAAGGCGGTTTCATCGCCGATCAGCAGGTAGGCATCGAAAATGTCCGGGACCACCATCGAGGCGCGCGGCCCGGCGATATCCAGGGTTTGCCCCGGTGCCGCTTGCGCCGCCCAGGTCGAAGCAGGGCCATCGCCGTGCAGCACGAAGTCGATGTCCAGTTCGTTGGCCTGCAAGTCGATGCGCCGGGGGGTGTATTCGCGCATGATGGGCCGCTCGCCACCTTCCCGACCCAGTGCCCGGGCATCAATGGCTTGCTGCTGCTCGGCAGTCTCGGCAAACAGCAGCTTGATATGGTCATCCGTGCCTAGGCTGATGAAGCCCTGCAGCTCAGCGCCGCCCAATGTCACGCGCCGCATTCGCGGGGTCAGGTCGGTCACGCGCAGCACGTTCAGGCGGCGCTGGCGAATCTCGTGGTTGACGCGGTGAATGGCTTCACTCATCGACGCTCTCCTGGTCAGGGGCATGGGGGCCGCCAGCGATGGCCTTGGCGGTTACGTTGAGCAGGTCGCGGACTCGCTCGATTTCCTCGGGTGTCCAGCGGCCATGGTGCATGTGCAAGGCGTGGCGCAGATTGCCCACGGCCTCGTGAATCTCAGCAGGGCGGTCGTGACCCCGCAGGGCATGCTTGCTGACTTCGATACGCACGCGTAACCCGTCCAGTGCCACGGCCTGCTCGGTCAAGGCGCTGCGACCCGTGTCGGTAATGGTGTACAGCCGCTTGCTGCCTTGAGGTTGGCCCTGGATGAGTTCGGCCTCCTCCAGAAAGTTGAGCGTGGGATAGATCACGCCTGGGCTTGGCGTATAGCTGCCATCGAAGCGCTTTTCGATTTGCCTGATCAGGTCGTAACCGTGTCCTGGCTGTTCGCCCAACAGTGAGAGCAGCAGTAGTTTCAGATCGCCCGGGGCGAACACCCGAGGGCCGCGTTCGAAGTACTCAGAATCGCGTATGCTGGAAAGTGCCTGTTTAAGATATATCTCAAGATAGTACTCAAGATGTATCTTAGGCAAGCCACAAATGCTGATGATTCTTATCTACCCGTTCGATACATCCTCAGGTGAACCCGCGACGGCGTTTGACCGCTGTGGGGGGATGCATTCGTTAGGGTTGCCAGGCTGCAAGTACGGCATGAGGATCGGCGCCATGCCCTTGAGCACCTGCACCGGTAACGCAGACGTGAACTTGAAGGCCTCCGCCGAGCGCCCAGGCACGAAGGCGGTCAAGGTGCCGAAGTGGTTGTCGCCCAGGAAGAACACGAACGTCGCGGTACGGTTCAGCGACCGTGACCCTATCAGGCGGCCCCCGGCGCCAAAGCTTTCGATGCGGTTGTCGCCCGTTCCGGTCTTGCCGCCCATGACCAGAGGCGTGCCGTCCTTGAGCATGAAGCTGCCGGAGATGCGCCGCGCGGTACCCGCGTCCACCACTTGCGACATGGCGCCCTTGAGGGCTCGCGCCACTTCGACCGGCAGTATCCGCACACCACGGTCCGGGTCGCTGATCAGTTTGGTTTCGTAGGGCGTATCCGCTGCAAAGTGCAGGGTATCGATGCGCAGTGTCGGCAGCCGTACACCGTCGTTCTGGATGATGCCCACCAGTTCGGAAAGCGCGGCAGGCCGGTCACCGGAACTGCCAATAGCAGTCGCCAGCGACGGGACCAGGTGATCGAAGGGATAGCCGACCCGCTTCCAGCGCTGGTGAATGTCGAGAAACGCCTCGATTTCCACCATGGTTCGGATACGGCTGTCCCGTGCGCCCTGGTGACGGCTCTTGAACAGCCAGCTGTAGACCTCCTGGCGCTCGAAGCGGCTGGCGTTGATCATTTCGCTCAAGGTCGATGCCGGATGCTTGAGCAAGTAACCCAGCAGCCACAGGTCCAGCGGGTGGACCTTGGCGATGAAGCCCTGGTCAGGCAGGTTGTAACGCCCCGGGCCGTAGGCATCGTACATCTGTACCAGGCGATCGTCGGTCAGTTTGCTTTGTGCGAGCTTGCTGTCTTTGCTATGGGCCCGTACGAAGGCGTTAAACGTGGCCTGACCGGCCTCGGGGAACAGGTAGCGGTGCACGGCCGCCAGACGTTGGGGTGTCACGCGCATGCTGTCGAGGAAGGTGTCCAGGCGCTGCTGCGAGGTCTTGCGCTGGTACTTGCGCCAGAAACGCATCAGGTAGCTTGTCCCTTCCTTGTCGGCGAACTTTGCCAGGTACTCCTGCCGGCGCGGGTCAGCATCATCCTTGAGCAGCGGCACCGCGTTCAGTGGCTGCTGATAGGTGACGTAGCGCACCACGTCGCGCATCAGGCGGATGAACGGCAGGTTGATCGATTCGCGCAGGGCGTCCTTGAGGGTAGGGTTGCGGCCGTTGTCTTCCTTGCGGAAGTTGTTGAACACGTGCATACCGCCCCCGGTGAAGAACGATTCTCCGGTACTGGCCGAGTACTTGCGCTCAAGGGCGGCATCGAGCATGGCATCCAGGCTCTGGTTTTTGCTGTTTTGCATCAGCCAGCCCAGTGACCAGCGGCTGATGACATCCAGGTCGGCGACCTCGACGTTCTTCAACTCGGCCACAGGCTTGCCGGCGTACTTGTCATGCAGCTCGGCGACGATTTCCAGGTAAGTGGTCAGCACCCGAAGCTTGGCGGTGGACCCCAGTTCCAGCTTGCTGCCTTCGTTGATGTCGAAGGGTTGGTCAGTGCTGTCCGTCTGTACCCGCACGCGTGAGCCATCGGCCGTGCGTTCGAACAGGGTGAAACTGTAGCTGACCTGGTCGGTGGTTTTGGCGGTCAGCAGACGTTCGCCGATCAGGCCGATCTGCGCGGCAAAGGCCGGGTCGGCCAGATGCTTGAGGTACTCGCTGACTTGCAGCTGCAAGTCAGCCTGCAAGGTGCTGGTGGCAGAAAGGTCCAGGCGATCGAGGTCGTACAGCGGGCGGTTGAGCATGGCCGAAAGACGGTTGCGGGCCAGGCTGATGCCCTTGTTGGTGACGATCGGCACGATGGTCGGCTGCGCGACCCAGTCACGGTAGACAGCCTTGCTGGCCAATGCGGCATCGGCCAGCGCCTGAGGGATGATCTGGTTCGCGGCCAGCACCCGGACATGGGCGTCGGTCAGCTCGGCGAGTTCGAGGCGCCCTTTGGAGAGGTAGTGCGAGGGCCGGCGCTGGGCGATCATCAACGACAGCACCTGACGCAGCGCAAGGCCACGGGCCGCCAAGCTCTGTGCGTCCGTGGCGGTGTCATTGAGCGCTTTGTTGACTTGCTCGAAGTCTGCCCCGTACCACACGCGCAGGCCTTCGGCCATACCGTGCACCTCTCCATGACCCGGCACGGCGGACAGCGGCACGCTGTTGAGGTAGTCACGCACGATGCGCTGGCGCGCCTCGGTGGTGTCCGGCCCGCCCTGGTAGGCGCGCACGCTGGCAGAAATCATCTGCCTGATCTTCTCGGCGCCCGACACGGTCAACCCGTCAGGTGAATGGCGATACTTCTCCAGCTGGGTAGCCAGGGTACTGCCACCGGCAGATTGGCCAGGCAGGGCCAGGTAGCGCGCGATCTGGCTGTAGGCCGCCTTGGCGAAACGGGGCCAGTCCACCGCCGGGTTGTTGCGCGGATCACGGGTATCGAGCAGGTCGCGGTTCTCGATGAACAGCAAGCTGTTGACCACCACCGAGGGAATCGAGGCGAAGTCCGGGTACAGGTATTGGGGATACTGATACTGGTACAGCATGTCGCCCCGGCAATCGGTGATCGCCAGGCCTGCCTGGACCTTTTCGATGTAGGGCGCGAACAGCCCATGATCGACGTAGTTGACCAGCGCCGGCGAGAACCGCACTTGTTGGCTGATCAGGTAATCGCGCTTGAGCAGGCGGGGCAGGAACTCGCCGAGCGAGCTGTAGCCCAGGCGCTTGTCGAACGGCCCTTCGCCTGGGTACACGATCGAATCGCTGGGGCCGGGCTGCAGCGAGTAAGTCAAGGTGCTTGCCAGCTTGCTGAACTCGCGCGATTGCAGCTCGGAGGTGCGGAACTCTTCATAGGCCGCGAAGCCGACCGCGCCAGCTGCCACCAGCAGAATCAGGATGATCAGGCGCCACCATAGCCGGCGCTGACGAGGGGACTTGGGTTCTGGCGTCTCGGCAGGCGTTTGTGCGGGGGCTTGCTTGGTGTTTGGTTCCGTTTGCCACAGTGCGCCCATAATCGTCTATCCAACCAGGTATTTTCATCTTGCTTGCCTGGAGCTTAGACGTTGCGCCGGGTATGTGAAAATTTTGTGGAAACTGCGCAATAAAGCGGGTGCGCGGCTTGGCCGCGCTCAAGCATTCAGGCGGCTACCTCGCTGTTGGGCTCGAAGCTGTCCGCCCGGGCCAGTTGCCACATACGCGAATAGAATTGCCCATCGACCTCGCCGGTCAGTAGCTCGCCGGGCTTTAGGAACACATGCATTTGCGAGAACAGCTTGATCTCGGTGGCTGAAATGCGGCGTACCAAGTGCTTGGCTTCGAGCTGCGACGGGTGTTCCAGCCCGGCAGCAGCCAGCATTTCGGCCAAGGCACGCAGGGTGTTGCGATGGAAGTTGAGCACCCGTTCGGCTTTGTCCGGCACCACCAGGGCACGCTGGCGCAGCGGATCCTGCGTGGCCACGCCGGTGGGGCACTTGTTGGTGTGGCAACTCTGGGACTGGATGCAGCCGATGGCGAACATGAACCCCCGCGCAGCATTGGCCCAGTCCGCACCGATGGCCAGGACGCTGGCAATGTCGAAGGCGCTGACGATCTTGCCGCTGGCACCGAGCTTGATCTTGTCGCGAAGGTTCAAGCCCACCAAGGTGTTGTGCACGAACAACAGGCCTTCGCGCAGCGGCACACCGATATGGTCGGTGAACTCCACGGGGGCGGCCCCGGTGCCGCCTTCCTTGCCATCGATCACGATGAAGTCGGGCAGGATGCCGGTTTCCAGCATGGCTTTGGCAATGCCCATGAATTCCCACGGGTGACCCAGGCAGAGCTTGAACCCCACCGGTTTGCCGCCCGACAGCTCACGCAGTTGGGCGAGGAACTGCATCATTTCGATGGGTGTTGAAAACGCGCTGTGCCGCGACGGCGAGACGCAGTCTTCGCCCAGCGGCACGCCGCGGGTGTCGGCAATTTCCTGGGTGACCTTGTGCTTGGGCAGAATGCCGCCATGCCCAGGCTTTGCGCCCTGGCTCATCTTGACCTCGATCATGCGCACCTGCGGGCTGCGCGCCTGCGCGGCAAATGCCTGCGGATCGAAACGACCGTCCGAGGTACGGCACCCGAAATACCCGCTGCCCAGTTCCCATACCAGGTCGCCGCCGTGCTCGCGATGGTAGGGGCTGATGCTGCCCTCACCGGTGTCGTGGTGAAAGTTGCCCAGCTTCGCGCCTTGGTTCAACGCGCGAATGGCGTTGGCGCTGAGCGAGCCAAAACTCATGGCGGAGATGTTGAAGATCGAGGCTGAGTACGGCTGGCTGCACTGCGGGCCGCCGATGGTGATGCGAAAGCTCGCCGGGTCAGCCAGAGGCGCCGGGCGCATGGAGTGACCGATGAACTCGAAGCCCGACGCGTAGACGTCGATCAGGGTGCCGAACGGCTTGTCCGAGACCTGGTTCTTGGCCCGGGAATAGACCAGCGAGCGCTGGGCACGGGAGAAGGGCAGGGCGTCGCTGTCTGCTTCGAGCAGATACTGGCGGATTTCCGGGCGAATGGTTTCCACCAGGTAGCGAATATTGCCCAGGATCGGGTAGTTGCGACGCACGGCGTGGCGTTTTTGCAACAGGTCGAACAGGCCTATCAGGCTGAGCAAGCCTGTTGTCAGGGTGAACGGCCAAAGCCAGTGGTGATGAATCAATGGCAGGGTGGCCAGGGTAAACACGATGCAGACGGCGAACACCGCATAACGGCTGAGAAGTGACAGGCTCATACAGGGTCCTTGCGATGGCTCGGTCAGGCTCACGGCCTGGGGTGAGCCCCGACCATAGCCAACTTGTCCGTCGCTGCAAAGGCCGTGTCGCGCAGCAGCAGCTGTCGCCACAGCGTTTGCTGCGCTGCGCAAGCTTCGACCAGATAGACGTAGCGCTTGCCCACCCGCGCAGCCACCGGTACGCCGTCGCGGTAGAGCAGTCGGTTGCCGCTGGTGGCCGGTACCTTGGCCCCCGGCAGCAACGTGCCGATCAAGTTCAGCGGATCGCTGGCACTGACCAGAACCAACGTGCCGTCCGCCGCTTGCCGGCGAACCTGGCGCAGCATGGCCACGGCCTCGGGCAAGGCGAACTGCTCGCCGGACAACCCGGCAATGAAGCGCCCACCCCGGATTTCCCCACGCGCCTCCAGGCGCTGGTAGCAGCGCAGCAGGTCACGCCAGGGCGGCAACGCATCGCTCTCACGCGCCAGCAGGCGCCAGCACATCACCCCGTAGCGCTGCAGCAGCAGGCGAGCGATGCTTTCGATGTGCTGATCCTGATCCGGCGCGGCTTCGCTGCGCGGCAGCAGGGCCCAGCGCCCTGCATAAGCCATGCTGCTGGACAAGGGCAGGTGACCGAAGCGCGGCCGACGCGCGGTGCGCCGGGCGGCCGGCGCGATCAGGCTACGCAGCCCGGTGAAGCTGTCGGCATTGGCCAGGCCAGCGCCAACCAGCGCCTGCAAGGCCGTTTCCAGTTCGCTGGGGAGCAGGCGGGCCTCTTGGGCCAGCTCGTCGAAAAACAGTGCACCCCGGGTTTTCAGGGCGTCATGCACCCGCTGGGCACGTGGTCCCAAGGTGTCGAGGCACGGGGGTGGGGCCAGGCTTCGCCACAGCTGCAGGTGTTCGCGAGGCAGCAACACCACGGGCGTGCTGGCCACCGTGCTGGCTGACACGGTACTTGCCAACCGGCTCCAGGCGAACTGCCCGCTGCGGCAGGCCTCGTCGAGCCAGCTGGGGCTGTAATCGCGCACGCGTGCAGGCAGCACTTCGGCTTCCCACGCCCCGGCCGCACTTGGAAACCCCTGCAGTTGGGCCAGCACAACAGGCAGCGCCTGCGGCCCTTGCAACCGTTGCCCCGGATCAAGGTGTTGCCAGTGGAACAGGAAACGCATGAAGTCCTGCAGGCTGACCGGCTCGATCTCCCGGCGCAGACGTTTGACGGTATAGCGGTGGATACGCGCCAGCAGGTGGCGTTCGCACCATTGAGTGTCAATTGCATCTGGGCTGAAATGCCCCCTGAGCACATGGCCTTGGGCCTCGAGCCGGGCCAATGCCTGCTCCACATCAGCGATGGACTTGCCCAGCGGCGTCGCAAGCTGGGCAACGGTGGCAGGCCCATGACCGCTGAGCCGGGCACGCAGCAGTTCGGGCAGCTCCAGGTCATGGTCCACTGGCTGATCGAAGCCTGGCAGTGGCTCGACCACGGGCGCCAGGCGGCAATCGGGGTAGACGGCTTGCAACAGCGTCAGGCGCTCACGGGCCAGCCACAACTTCTGCTCGGGCAGGTAGACGGCTCGGCCCCGCTTGGCAAGCTGATCAAGCAGCGTACGCCAGCGTGCGCCTGCCTGAGCTTCGGGCTGGCTGATGGCGCCCAGGCTCATGAGCGCTTCATGCATTTCATCTGCGTTGACCGGCTGCGGCCAGGCCTCGGCTGCCACTGCCGCAATGGCGTCCGCATCCAGCGCACCCAGCTCATCACCTGACTGCACATCCGCCCAGCGGCGATTGAGCACCGCCTGGGTACGGCGCTCTTCGAGCGGGGCGTCATCCAGAAAGGTGTAGGGCCTGGCGTTGAGAATGGCTGACGCCAGCGGCGAGGGCGCCGGCAGGTCGCGCGCCAGCAGGCGCACGGCACCGCTTTCCATGCGCCGCAGCAACGCCAGCCAACCGTCGCAATCCATGGCGTCGTGCAGGCAATCGTCGAGGGTCTGACGAACCAGCGGGTGGTCCGGTACGTGCCGTTCGCCGGACAGATTTTCGAGGCAGGCGATCTGATCGGGAAACACCGAGGCGATCAGGTCTTCGCTCTTCATGCGCTGGATCTGCGGTGCAACCTTGCGACCACCGGCAAAGCGCGGCAAGGCCATGGCCACACCCGCGTTCCAGCGCCAGCGGACACCGAACAGCGGGGCATCGAGCACAGCCTGGATCAGCACCTGCTCGGCGCTGCGGCTGTCGAGGTAGCGCCACACCTCGTCGAGGGCAAAGCTGTGGCTGGTAGACAGCGACAGCACGATGGCATCTTCACTGGCTGCCGCTTGCAGCTCGACATTGAAGGTACGGCAGAACCGCTTGCGCAGGGCCAAACCCCAGGCGCGGTTGATGCGGCTACCGAACGGCGAATGGATGATCAGCTGCGTGCCGCCTGACTCGTCGAAGAAACGCTCCATCACCAGGGTGTCCTGGGAGGGCAGGGCGCTCAATACCTGCTGGGTGCGGGCCAGGTAGTCCAGCAACTGCTCGGCACAGCTGGCGTCCAGTTCGAATGTGGCTTGCAGCCAGGCCAGCACATGCGCCAGCGAGCCATCGGCGTGTTGCAGGCGCTCATCGATCTGCCCTTGCAGCCTGGCCACGGCGGCGCTGAGCTCGCGGCTGCGGCCAGGGGCTTCGCCCAGCCAGAACGGAATCGTGGGGGGCTGGCCGTGGGCGTCTTCGACCCGGACCCGCCCGGCCTCCACGCGCAGGATGCGATAAGACGCGTTGCCTAGCTGGAAGATGTCGCCAGCAATGCTCTCCACGGCAAAGTCTTCGTTGACGCTGCCGATGTTCAGCGCCTGAGGTTCGAGCACGACGGCGTAGTCGGCGTTGTCGGGAATCGTCCCGCCACTGGTCAAGGCGGTGAGTTGGCTGCCACGGCGCCCTCGCACCATGGCGCTGACGGCATCACGGTGCAGGTAGGCCCCGCGCACGCCCTGGCGGCCGTTGTAGCCTTCGGCAAGCATGCCAAGCAAGGCGTCGTAATCTTCGTACGCCAACGTTTCGAACGGCATGGCCTGGCGCAGGCAGTCGAACAGCGCTCGCTCGTGCCAGGGCTGGTTGCTGGCCTCGGCGACGATCTGCTGGGCCAGCACATCCAGCGGGGCCTTCGGTACCTGCACTTCATCCAACTCGCCGCGGCGCACGCAATCGAGCAGCGCCACGCACTCGATCAAGTCGTCTCGCGATGTCGCGAACAGCCGTCCTTTGGGCACCCCGTCCACCTGATGTCCTGCACGCCCCACGCGCTGCAGGAACGCTGCGATCGAGCCGGGTGAGGCGATCTGGCACACCAGGTCGATGTCGCCGATGTCGATGCCAAGTTCCAGCGAGGCCGTGGCCACCAGCACCTGCAGCTCGCCCGCCTTCAGGCGCTGCTCGGCGCTCAGGCGCCTTTCCTTGGAAAGGCTGCCGTGGTGAGCGGCCACCGCAGCCGCGCCCAACCGATCGCTCAAGTGACGGGTGATGCGCTCGGCCAGCCGCCGGGTGTTGACGAACACCAAGGTGGTGCGATGCGCACGGGCCAGTTCGGCCAGACGATCGTACACCAGCCCCCAGGCATCCTGGTCGAGCACTGCCCCCAGTGGCACGGGTGGGATTTCGATGGCCAGGTCACGCTGGCGGGCGTGCCCTACATCGACGATGGCACAGGCGCGCCCGCTGCCCACCAGAAACTGCGCCACCCGCTCGACCGGACGCTGGGTAGCAGACAGGCCGATGCGTCGCAGCGGACGGTCGCACAACGCTTGCAGGCGTTCGAGGGTCAGCGCCAGGTGGCAACCGCGCTTGTTGCCGACCAGGGCATGGATCTCATCGACGATGACGGTGTGCACCGTACGCAGGCCTTCACGCCCAGAGGCCGAACCCATCAGCACGTACAGGGACTCAGGGGTCGTGACCAGAATATGCGGTGCCTGTTTGCGCATGGCGATGCGTTCTTTCTGGGGCGTATCACCAGTGCGCACCGCCGTGGTGATGGTGGGGGCTGCGCGCCCTTGCGCCTGGAGTGTGCGCTGGATGCCCTCCAGCGGTATTTGCAGGTTCAAGCGGATGTCGTTGGACAGGGCTTTCAAAGGCGATACGTAGACGACCTGCGTGTGGGCGGGCAATGTGCCGCCCTGCTCCAGCCCTTGGCGAAACAGCCGGTCGAGCACCGCCAGAAACGCACTGAGCGTTTTGCCTGAGCCGGTCGGCGCTGCCAGCAGCACGGACTGACCGGCCTGGATGAGCGGCCAGGCCTGAGCCTGGGCATCGGTCACCGACGGATAACGGTCTGAGAACCAGGCCGCAACGCCTGGATGGAACAGCTCGAATACGGGATGGTTGGCGGCAGGAAGCGTCATTGGGAAGGTTATGAAGGGTCCCGGCCGGGTTGGCAAGTGGCCATTCGTCTGCCCAGGTCCAAACCTGGCAGTAGCCTTGTCACGGCTGGGGAGGCATGGGATGCTCGCCGCCCATTTTCAGGGAGATCACCCATGGCCAATACCATCCGCATTGCCGCCGCCTTATTGCTGGACTCGCAAGGTCGCACGCTGCTGGTGCGCAAGCGCGGCACTCAGGCATTCATGCAGCCGGGCGGCAAGATCGATGCCGGAGAAACCCCGGTTCAAGCGTTGGCCCGTGAGCTGCACGAGGAACTGGGCCTGCAGATCGACCCCGCCAAGGCCGTGCGCCTTGGTCAGTTCAGCGCTCCGGCAGCCAATGAGCCAGGGTTCGAGGTGCAGGCCGAGTTGTTCCGGGTGGACTGCGCGGCATCAGTAATGCCGGCGGCCGAAATCGAGGAGATCACTTGGTTGGCCGCTGACCAGACGCCAGAAATGCCCCTGGCGCCCCTGACCCGTGACCTGATCCTGCCGCTGTACCGCCAGTTGCTCAGCGCACCGCACTGACCCCGTCGAGGGTGGCGAACGAAGTGTCTTTGGCCGTCAGCAGAAAATCGCGCATATAGGGTGCATCTAGCATGTCGGTGCGCACGGCAGCGTAGAGTGTTGCGAACAGGCCTTTTTCGCCCAGGCGCTTGCCTTTGACGTAACCGCGCGAGCTGTATTCGTGCAAGGCCCAATGGGGCATGCCGCACACGCCGCGGCCGCTGGCCACCAACTGCATCATCATGACCGTAAGCTCCGAGGTGCGTACGGCCGCAGGCTCGATGTCGGCTGGCTCCAGGAAGCGGGTGAAGATGTCCAGACGGTCACGCTCCACCGGATAGGTGATCAGGGTCTGGTCCGCCAGGTCCTGGGGCACCATGTAGGGTTTGCTGGCCAACGGATGTTGGTTGGCCACCGCCAGCATGGCTTCGTAGGTGAACAGGGGAACGTAGGTAATGCCGGCCAGGTCCAGGGGATCGGAGGTCACCACCAGGTCCAGGTCACCACGGGCCAAGGCGGGCAGGGGCGCGAACGCGAAGCCTGAGGCCAGGTCCAGTTCCACTTCAGGCCAGGCATCACGGAACTGATCGATGGTGGGCATCAGCCACTGGAAGCAGCTGTGGCATTCGATAGCCATGTGCAAGCGACCGGCAGTGCCGCCGGCCAGTCTGGCGATATCCCGCTCGGCGCCACGCAGCAGGGGGAGCGTGGCGTCGGCCAGTTGCAGCAGGCGCAGCCCTGCGCTGGTGAAGCGAATGGGCTTGCTCTTGCGCACGAACAACGTCAGGCCCAGGCGCTCTTCCAGTTCCTTGAACTGGTGGGACAAGGCCGACTGGGTCAGGTGCAGCCGCTCGGCCGCTTCGACCAGGCTGTCTGCTTCACGCAGGGCATGAAGGGTTTTCAGGTGGCGGATCTCCAGCACAGCTAACTCCGAGGGTAGGGCTGAGGGTAAACATCTTGGAGTTGAGTTTCCCTCATGTTACCGCCGCTGTCGACTGTGCCTTGCCCATTGAGTGATCTATTGCGGCGCCTCGGTCCATCAACCCAGACCGTATTTCTTGACCTTGTCGAACAACGTGGTCTTCGCCATGCCCAGCTCCTGGCTCGCCTGGCTCAGGTTGCCCCCGGTGCGCTGCAAGGCGTCACTGAGCAGGTTGCGCTCGAAGGCCTCCACGGCCTCGGCAAAGCCCAGCCCTTGGCTGCTGGTGCCCGTGGGGCCTTTCTTGAAGGCGGGCAGCCCTAGTGCATAGCGTTCGGCCACATTGCGCAGTTCGCGCACGTTGCCCGGCCAGTCATGGGCCATCAGCCGTGACAGCGTCTGGCTGTCCAGGGTGGGCGTCTCACGGTCGAACCGCAGCGCCGATTGCTGCAGGAAGTGCTCGAACAGCTGCAGGATGTCTTCGCGGCGTTCGCGCAGCGGTGGCAGTTCGAGGGTCACCACGTTCAGGCGGTAATACAGGTCGCTGCGAAACTGCCCGCTCTGACCCAGGCTGTCGAGGTCGGCCTTGGTCGCCGCGATGAGCCGGCAATCCACGGGAATGCTCTGGTTCGAGCCGAGCCGTTCCAGGGTGCGCTCCTGGAGCACCCGCAACAGTTTGATCTGAAGGTTGATCGGCATGCTTTCCACTTCATCGAGAAACAGCGTGCCGCCGTTGGCGTGCTCGATCTTGCCGATACGCCGTTTGCCAGCACCGGTGAAGGCGTTGGCTTCATGGCCAAATATCTCGCTTTCGAACAGGTTCTCGGGCAGGCCACCGCAATTCAATGCCACGAAGGGCTGGCCCTGGCGACGGCTGAAGTCATGCAGGCAGCGGGCCACCAGTTCCTTGCCGGTGCCTGTCTCACCCTCGATCAGCACATTGGCGGAGGTATCGGCCACGTTGGCGATCAGTTCGCGTAGGTGCTGCATGGCGGGCGAACGACCGATGATGCGCCCCTCCAGGCTGCTCTGCCCGGCAAGCTGGCGGCGCAGCGCCGAGACTTCACGAGACAGGCCGCGTTGCTCGAGCGCACGGCGCACCACATCGACCAGCCGCTCGGGAGAGAAGGGCTTTTCCATGAAGTCATACGCGCCGTTGCGCATGGCGCCGACGGCCATGTCGATATCACCGTGCCCGGTGATCAATACCACCGGCAGGCTGCGGTCGCGCGCCTTGAGACGGTTGAGCAGTTCCAGGCCGTCGATACCCGGCAAGCGAATGTCGCTGACCACGATGCCGGCAAAGTCATCGCCAATGCGCTCGAGCGCCTGTTCGGCACTGCCTACGCCTTCGCAACCGATGTCCTCCAGCGCCAGTGCCTGCTGGCACCCAAGAAGGACATGGGGGTCGTCTTCGACGATCAGAACGGTAAGGGGCGCTTGGGTCATGGAGAGTCTGCCGATTCGCTGGGGGTGGAGGCCAAGGGCAGGATCAGCACGAAAGCTGTGCCGCCGCTGGCAGGGTGCTCGACACTGAGGCTGCCCTTGGCGGCCGCAGCAAGGCTAGCCGAGAGGGTCAGGCCCAGGCCAAGGCCATTGTCGCCCGGCTTGGTGGTGAAGAACGGTTCGAAAAGATGCTTGCGTGCCTCTGGATCGATGCCATGGCCGTTGTCGCGCACCTGCAAGCGGTATTTATCCCCCTGCAGTTCGCCTTCGAGCCACAAGGCCGGTTGGGGCTGGACAGCCATGGCATCCAGGGCGTTGCCGATGAGGTTGACCAGGATCTGCTCCAGCCGGGTCTGGTCGATGGCCAACTGCAGGTCCTGGTAATGGCGGTGCACCTGCAGGTGGCTGCTGTTGATCCGTTCTGCCAGCACCTGCAGGCTGGCTTCGACCGCCTTGGCCACCGCGGCCTGGCCGCTGTCGTCACTGCGTCGGGCGAATGAACGCAGGCTGGCGGTGATGCGGCCCATGCGGTCGACCAGGCCATTGATGGTACGCAGATTGGTACTGGCGGTCTCCAGTGCGCCGCGTTCGATGAACCGAACGGTGTTGCCCGACAAGGTACGCAGCGCCGCCAAGGGTTGATTGAGTTCGTGGGCGATACTGGTGGACATCTGTCCGATGGCTGCCAGCTTGCCAGCCTGAACCAGTTCGTCTTGCGCCTGGCGTAGGGTCTGCTCGGCATGACGGCGCTCGCGTATCTGCCCCTTGAGCCGTTCGTTGCTGGCCCGCAGGTCGGCCGTACGCTCGGCGATGCGGCGCTCGAGCTGGCTATTGGCTTGCTCCAGCGCCTCGCGGGCTGCCAGGCGGGTAGCGATGACTTTGCGTCGCTCGTTCCAGGCGATGCCCAGAATGGTCAGCAAGGCAAACGCCACACCGACCAGGATGCCCTGCACCATGGATTCGCGACGCAGATCCTGAAGCGGCGTGAGCAGCGTAAAGTGCCAGGGTGTATCGACCAGACGACGTGTCTGGGCCAGGTAGGCCACCTCATCGGGGTTGCCCTGGGCCGTTTCGCTGTTGGCCGGGAAGGTCAGCTTTTCTACCCCGTCGGCCAGGGTCTCGCGCCCCAGCGGTTGCAGCTCATTGAGCGGCCACCAGTAGTATTGCAGGCTGCGCGCCAGGCGCTCCTTGGTTTGCGGGGTCAGTGGACGCACCGATTTGAGGCGTCGAGCCGGATCGCTGGAAAGAATGATGATCCCGTTCTCGTCGCTGACGAACGCTTCCAGGCGGGCCCGCTGCCAACGTTCCTCCAGGGTATCGAGACGCACCTTGATCACGGCAACGCCGATGATTTTGCCGTGCTCCTCAAGCCCGTGGGCCAAGTAGTAGCCAGCTTCGCCCGTGGTGCTGCCGATGCCGTAGAAGCGCCCGGGTTCGCCACGCACGGCGGTCTGGAAATACGCGCGAAACGACAGGTCCTCGCCCAGGAACGAGTCGGTATCGCGCCAGTTGCTGGTGGCCTGCACCCGCCCTTGGGTATCGAGCACGAAGATCGCACGGCTGCGGCTGCGCCGGTTGAGGCCTTCGAGGTATTCGTTGACGGTTTGCCGTGAGCCACCATCAGGGTCTGTCAGCAGGTGCGACACGCTGTCTTCGAGTTCCAGCAGGCTGGGAAGGTAGGTGTACTTGCTGATTTCGCTCTCGACCGTACGCGCATGCAATTCCAACTGGCGCTCGCCATTTTCACTGAGCACGCGTATGCCGTTGCTCTCGCTGATCAGGAACCCGGCCATGCCCAGCCCGATCATCAGCAGGATGATCAGCGGGGGTAACAGCAGTTGGCGAACAAGGCGGGCTTTCACGGCAGGCTTGGCAGGTAACAGGAGCGAGGGGTCGCATTTCATCACAGTGACCTCGTCACGGCCAGCGCCCGCTGCCCGGAAGGGCGGCGGGGCCGAGCGGCTCGATGAGGCAGGATCAGTGCTGAAGGATCTTGCTCAGGAAGTGCTGGGTGCGTTCGTGACGGCCTTCGGGGTTGCCGAAGAAGTCTTCCTTCTGGCAATCCTCGATGATGTGCCCCTTGTCCATGAATATCACGCGGTTGGCCACTTTGCGGGCAAAGCCCATTTCGTGGGTCACGCACATCATGGTCATGCCTTCGTGGGCAAGCTCGACCATCACGTCCAGCACTTCGTTGACCATCTCCGGGTCCAGGGCCGAGGTGGGCTCGTCGAACAGCATGACGATCGGGTCCATGGACAATGCTCGCGCAATGGCGACCCGTTGCTGCTGGCCGCCGGACAACTGCCCGGGGTGCTTCTTGGCGTGGGCACTCAAGCCGACGCGGTCGAGCAGGGCCAGGCCCTTCTTGGTGGCTTCGGCTTCACTGCGGCCCAATACCTTGCGCTGGGCAATGGTCAGGTTTTCGGTGATGGTCAGGTGGGGGAACAGCTCGAAATGCTGGAAGACCATGCCCACGCGCGAGCGCAGTTTGGGCAGGTTGGTCTTGGAATCGGCGATCGAAGTGCCGTCGACCACGATGTCACCTTTCTGGAAAGGCTCCAGCGCGTTCACACACTTGATCAGGGTGGACTTGCCCGACCCCGAAGGCCCGCACACCACCACCACCTCACCTTTCTTGACCTCGGTGCTGCAGTCGGTCAGCACCTGGAAGTCCCCGTACCACTTGTTGACGTTCTTGATGGAAATCATACGGTGATCCTTTTTTGCAGGCGCTTGACCAGCCACGAAGCGGAGAAGCTGATAATGAAGTACACGACGCCGGCGAAGATCAGGAACTCATGGGAGCGCCCGATGATGTCGCCGTTGGAGCGTGCCGAGTTGAGGAAGTCGACCAGGCCTACCGTGTAGACCAGGGACGTGTCCTGGAACAGGATGATGCTTTGCTGCAGCAGCAAGGGCGTCATCTTGCGGAAGGCCTGGGGCAGGATGATCAGGCGCATGGTCTGGCCATAAGTCATGCCCAATGCTTGGGCCGCGCCCATCTGGCCCTTGGAGATCGATTGCACACCGGCACGCACGATTTCGCAGAAATAGGCCGCCTCGAACATCATGAAGGCGACCACGCAGGAGGTGAAGGCCCCCACCGGCGTGTCCTGCCCGGTGATCCAGCGCAGCACGAACGGCACCGCCAGGTAGAACCAGGTGATCACCAGCAACAAGGGGATCGAGCGGAAATAGTTGACGTAGGCGCCGGCCAACCTGGACAGCAGTTTATTCGACGACAGGCGCATCAGCGCCAGCAGGGTGCCCAGCACGATGCCGCCGATGACGCCCATCACCATCAGTTGCAGGGTCATGGCCATGCCATCCCAAAGGGCGGGCAGGGCGGGGATGATTTCGCTGAAATCCAGGTCCATTTACTTGCCCCCTACAGAGATCAGGCCAGGTACCGCCACTTTCTTTTCGACGACGCGCATGAGCAGCATCAGGCCCATGTTGAGGGTGAAGTAGATCAACGTGGCCAAGGTGAACGCTTCAAACAGGTTGGCCGAGAACTCGGCGGTCTGCTTGGTTTGCGCCAGCAGTTCCATCAGGCCGATCAACGAAGCCACCGAGGAGTTCTTGAACACGTTCAAGAATTCGGAGGTGAGTGGCGGGATGATGATGCGGAAGGCCTGTGGTAGCAGCACATTGGTGTAGATCTGCGACAGGCTGAAGCCCATCGCCCGCGCTGCCGATTCCTGGCCACGTGGCAGGGCCTGGATGCCGGTGCGAACCTGCTCGCACACCCGTGCGGCGGTGAACAGGCCCAGGCACACGACCACACTGATCAAGGCCGACGTGGTCGGGTTCAAGTCCTGCTTGAACCATTCCTGCAGCCCCTCTGGCAGCAGGTCCGGCACCAGAAAGTACCAGATGAACAGCTGCACCAGCAAAGGCACGTTGCGGAACAGCTCGACGTAAGCGGTGGCGATACCGGAAACGAGCCGGTTAGGCACGGTACGCATCACGCCCAGGATCGACCCCAGCAGCAAGGCGATGATCCAGGCGGAAATGGCGATGGCGATGGTCCACCCCAGGCCGGTGATGTACCAGTCCAGATAGGTTTCGCTGCCCACGCCAGTGGACTTGAAGAACACGCCCCAGTCCCAGTTGTAATTCATCGGGATTTCCCCTCAGACGATTGTTTTACGGGCACCTTCCAGCTTCCGAGGGCAAACTGCCCTCGGATGAAAGGTTAGACACTAACGGGGAGCCTGCCGGTTTAATTCGCGCCTTGCAGCGCGGCAGGCTCCAGGCTGGGGGTCAGGATTTCTTCTCGTCTGCCGCCTTGTCGGTCGGCTCGGCGATCAGCTTCTTGAGCTCGTCGCTCATCGGGAATTGCAGGTTCAGGCCTTTTGGCGGGATTGGCTGCTGGAACCACTTGTCGTAGCTCTTGTTGACTTCACCGGACTTGAAGTAGCCAACGATCGCATCATCCACGGCCTTCTTGAAGGGCTCATCACCCTTGCGCACCATGCAACCGTAGATTTCATAGGATTGCGGCGTACCGGTGATGACCCAGTCCGACGGCTTGCGAGCCTTGGCCATTTCGCCAGCCAGCAGCGCGTCATCCATCATGAAGGCCACGGCGCGGCCGCTCTCGAGCATGTTGAAGGCTTCACCGTGGTCCTTGGCGGAGATCACGTTCATCTTCATCTGCTTGTCGGCGTTCATGGCCTTGAGAATGCGCTCGGAGGTCGTGCCTGCGGTAGTCACTACGTTCTTGCCAGCCAGGTCTGCGAAGTCCTTGTAGGCCGGCTGACCGTCTTTGACCTTGGTCAGCAGACGGGTGCCAACCTCGAAGATACCCACCGAGAAGCTGACTTGCTGCTGACGCTCGACGTTGTTGGTGGTGGAGCCGCACTCCAGGTCGACGGTGCCGTTCTGCACCAGCGGGATGCGGGTCTGGGAAGTGACCAGGTTATAGCGGACCTTGATGTCGGTACCCAGTTGCTTCTTCAGGGCCTCGACGACGGCCAGCTGGATGTCGTGGGAATAGCCTACAGGCTCTGGCTTGCCGGCCAGGTAGGAAAACGGGATGGAGGAGTCGCGGTGGCCCAAGGTGATGGTGCCTGAATCCTTGATCTTCTTCAGGGTGCCGGTGAGTTCTTCGGCCATGGCCGGCGAAGCGATTACAGCAGCCGCGATGGCGGCGCCCAGCAATTGACGAACGATACGCATCAAATTTTCCTCGACGTGTTTGTTTTTTTTATGGAGCCGTTGGCGGACTCTTTCGTTCAACGGATACGGCAGCTGTTGCATCCGGTTGATGGATATGAGCAGAAGTCGTGCCAAGGTCCGTGAAGCATGTTAGCCCCGCTGAAAGCGTGGGCGTTAGCCTTGTTCGACTAATTCGAGTTTTTCAACAGAGTCGGAAATTCGAATGACCTTCAATTTCATGTTCGGTTATCCGAATGAGTGTTCATGCTTGTGTACCCAGCCATATGTAACACCTGCCCATGACAGCCCGATGTTCTGCTACGCCATTTTCCAGACCAGAGGAAGATTTGTGGCAGATAACGCACTACCTCACCTTTCCGTTGATGCATGTGTGGCGAAGGCGTTGCCGGCTTGGCTGACCAGCGCTGATCCGGACCTGCTGAGCACATTCCACCGGGCGCTCGATCTTGAACAGTTGTCGAGCGAGGCGGTCAGGGCGCGTTTGAAAACGTTGCCTGGGCTAGAGACCTTTGCCCGCCCATTACTTCAGGAGGCGCTGCGAGCCAGGGGCTTGGGTGAGGTGAATGTAGACACCGCCCAGGTGGTGCTGCATGACAAAGTTGCGATACCCAGTGCCGCGCCTCGACTGCAGACACCCATGAGAGCGCTTTACAGCAAAGAGTCGCTGCTGGTGGCCGCGCTGCACAACTTTCATGAAAGCGAGACCTTTCCCGGCCTGCACCGGCGCGCTCACTTGCAAGAGGCAAACGGCACTGTATTGCCGCTCTCCTTCGAAGCGTTTGCTCGGCTCTGCCGGCAGCTGGACCTGGGCGGGCAGTACCAGCAGCAGCTGCGTACGTGCTTGTTCCCCAAGGCGCGCCCCCCAGCACCCGCCGATTTTGGGCAGCGTGCGGTAGAACAGATTTTCGAGGAGCGTCTACGTGCGGCACTCGATGTTGCAGTCAGGATGGCCAGGCTCAAAGGGCAGTTGACCGAGCAAGACTACCTGGCACTTCTGCCACTGATAGCCCAGAAGCCGACCGTACCGGCCGTGACTCAGGGGTTCCAGCCGTTCGAGCTATTTGTCCTGGGCAAGCCCGTTCAGCGTTGCCTGGTCATTGAGCTTCGCGCAGCGGCCAATGGGGCCATGCACGGCTTGATAAGCTGGTTTTCCGATGACCCGGCCGAGCCCATCGGGCGGCATGCGGACTGGGCTGGATTTTACGAGCACCTCGGCAAGCGGCTGCGTGAGCGTCAATATAGACGGTATTTCGTCAGCTTGATCGCCCAGCGCGAGCAGCCTGCGTTCCTGGCCCAGTTGGCGCAATTGAACAAATCCTCTGGTGGATCTACACCGCTCGCCATCGATGGTCGCCATTTCGCAATAAAAGGCTCTGTCTTTGCCTGCCTGCGTAAACGCTTGCTCAATACAATGATCGACGATGCCCGGGTGCTGGCCGTCCCTACGGGCGATTTGACTCAACTTGAGCGGCACGAGCGCATCGACGCCTTGAAAGGGGCAGGGCTCGATGCGCTCACCCTGGCCGCGCAGTTCGTTCCCGGCTTGGGCGAAGTTTTGTTCGTAGCGGCAGCCGTAGACGTCGCGCGCGAAGTCTACGACGGTTACGAGGCTTGGCAGATAGGCGACAGGCAGCAAGCGCTGGCCCATGTGTTCAATGTGGCGCAGGTCGTGGCCACGGGCGCAGTGCTTGGGGCTGCGCAGTCTACGATCGGCGGCGCGCTAGAGCGCATCGGTTTGGTCGACGGCCTCACGCCGGTGAGGGTGGCCAACAGGGGGTTGCGTCTGAAAAAGATGCCGGCGTCGGCCCACAGCCTGGAGCATCCGGGTGAATTGATGCGCAGTTTTGGCGCCGATCTTGAGCAGGTATCCAACCTGGATGCCGACGTGCTGATGCAGGTCACGGGTCTGTCGCCTGAACACTTGCGCAGCTTGCGTTTACACGAGGAGCCGGCGCCAGCACGGCTCAGGGAAGCGCAGGCACGGCACCTGCTGCATAGCCAAGGGCCGACCTCCGAGCTGTTGGTCGAGCAAGCGCTGGCACTTTCAGTGGGCGAGCCAGGCGTTGGCGTGGATACGCTCACTCGCGACTTCACCGGCCTGTCAGTGCCACTGGCGCAAGAAATCGTGGAGTGCGCCACCACCGAACAACTGGCGACGCTGATGAGCGGCAAGGTACCCCTGCCGCTTGCTGAGCGAGCGCGTTGGGCTTTGCGTGAAAGCCGCATCGATCGCGCGTTGTTGGGGCTCGAGCATGAGCATGCCGCCAACCTGGACACACTGCGCCTGGCCCTGGCGCTGATCGATGAAACATCGCCATGGCCCGTGTCAACACGTATCGAGGTGCGTTTGGGGGAGGCTCAGGGCCAGCTAGTGGTCTTCCACGGCCCGGCTGATGCACAGCGCACCGAGGTGATCGTGCAGACCATCGGGGGATATCAGTTGCAAGCACATCCTATCCAGGCCCGGGACCAAGGGCTGCTGGCATGCCTGCTGCAGACCCTGGATGAAACCCAGAAAACCGCTTTCGGCGGCCCATCGATTACGACAGCCGAATTAGGGGCAGATCTGCTGCATAGGGCGGCTGCCGACCGTGGGAAGACGGCCCAGTCGCTGGGGATGACGGCGCTGGGTGGTCGCTTCAATCCGCCTCGCCGACTCCAGGATGGCCGTGTCGGTTATCCCCTCAGCGGGCGGGGCGAGAGCAGTCGGCAAGCACTGCGTCGGGGCATACGCCGCATTTACCCGACACTGACCGATGACCAGATGGACGCTTATCTGGCGCAATTGATCGAGCGCGACGTGAACCTTTGGGACCACCTGAGCGATCTCGAAGGGCGACTGGAACGTCTGCGTCAGTCCCTCGCCTCCTGGGAGCGCCAGGGCAATGGCTTCATTGATCGGCGCCGCCGACGCAGGGTGGCCACCCACATTCGTCGCGCTTGGCGACGCAAGACGGTCGCGTCCGAGAATGATGAGTATGTGCTGCGTCTAGAGGGCGAGCAGGTAGGCACGCTACCTGACCTGCCTGGTGACATCGATTTCAATCACGTGCGGCAACTGGCCTTGCGCAACCTGGCGCTTACCTATGTCAGCGATGCCTTTCTCAGACGCTTCCCGCACTTGCAGGTGCTCGATTTGCGCGGCAACCAGTTGACGCAGCTGCCTACAGGACTCAGCGGTCTGGGGCAGTTGCGCACACTGCGCCTTGATGACAATCGGATCGTACTGCAACCCGACAGTGACACGGTGCTGACCGGGCTGACCCACCTTGAACACATCAGCTTGAGCGGTAATCCGATCGGCCGCGTACCGAACCTGTCTGCCCTGCGTCATCTGCGTGCGATTTCACTGCGCAACACGGGCCTGTTGAACCCCCCGCAGCCCCATCAAGTGCTGTGGCGCGGCCTGATGGACATCCGTGAAAACCAGATTCGTGAGGTCAACGAGCACCTGCGCGCGCTTGGAGACCGCATCCAGCAACTGTCCCTGCACGACAATCCGTTGGACGAAGCCAGTCAGCAAGCACTCGCCACTGCAAACGAGGGCTCACGCGCCCCACGCCACCATGCCCGAGTGTCCGTTGACAACGAACTGCGAGACAGCTGGATTGGGCCGGCCAAGCCAGAGATACGCCATCGGTATGAACGCATCTGGAGCGCCTTGCTCGACGATGAGGGGTCGGCCGATCTGTTCCGGTTCCTCGCCGACTTTGCCGAGTCTGACGATTTTGACGAACGGCCGCAGTACTACCGCGCACGTATATGGCACATCCTGGAGTTGTGTGCTGAAAGTACGGATGTCCGCGAATCGGTCTACTTGCAGACCCAAGGTCCGCAAACCTGCGATGACCGTCTGTTGCTGCTGCTCAGTCAACTGGAGGTGAGGGCGCATATCGCCATGCATACGGCTGGGACGAGTGCCGGGCAGACTGAGCGCGAACTCTTGCGACTTGGCCGTTCGCTGTACCGCCTGGACCAGGTGGACAGTATTGCCGCTCGGCACATCGAGCAAATGCGACGCGATCCCTATGCGATGGTGGATGACATCGAAGTGTACCTGGCTTATCGGGTCAATCTGGCGAGTCGCTTGGGGTTGCCGGCTCAGCCGAGCTACATGAACTACCCGGAATTCAGCGACGTCATCAGTCGGCAGGTCAGGCTGGCCGGAGACCGGGTACTGGCGGGTGAAAGTCTGGATGTGCTGGCAGCAGCGCTGGCGCAACGCGAGTTCTGGCAGTCGTTTGTGCGCAGCTATTATCGCGAACGTTTCGAGGCGCTGGCGGCACCGTTTCACGAACGGCTCGAGGCCGCCGAGCGCACCGCCGGCGAGCACGGGGAGCAGGTCTATCTACAGCAAGCTGCTGCCTTGAAGGCTGAACTCGATGCCCAGGAGCAGGCGCTTTACCATGAGCTCGCCATTGAGGCCTACAACCGCCTGTGAGCATGGGCTGACAGGCGGCGCACCTGGGTCAGGCGGCGTGGCTGCGCTGCGTTGCCTTTTTCAGGTACTGGGCGAGGGTGTTCTGTTCCGCCTCCGTGGTAAACAGCCCAAGCTTGGTACGACGCCACAGGATATCTTCAAGGCAGGTTGCCCACTCATGCTCGCACAGGTAATCCACCTCGCGGGCAAAGAGCCCCGCACCAATGGCTTGACCCAGGTCCTGCGGGCCTTCGACGCCTGCCAACAGTGTCCAGACGCGGCTGCCATAGGTGCGTGCCCAGCGCTGGGCAATGGCCGGGGCGAGCCAGGTATGCCGAGCAAGCAAGGCTTCTTCAAGTGCCTGGGGCGTGGTCATGTCCTCGCCGCCCGGCAGGGTTGCTTCGGCCGTCCAACTGCCGCCCATCTGGCTGAAGAATGGCTTGAGTTCGGCCATGGCCGATTCGGCCAGCTTGCGGTAAGTGGTGAGCTTGCCACCGAAGACCGAGAGCAGGGGGGCTTCACCGTGGGCGGCGGACAGTGCCAAGGTGTAGTCACGGGTAACGGCCGACGGGTTGTCCGACTCGTCATTGCACAGGGGGCGAACGCCTGCATAGGTGCTGAAGATGTCACTGCGCTGCAGCTGGTGATTGAAGTGGGCGTTGACCACCTTCAGCAGATAGTCGGTTTCCTGATCGGTGATCGCTACCTTGGCAGGGTCGCCTGTGTATTCACGGTCAGTGGTGCCGATCAGCGTAAAACGATCAAGATACGGGATGCAGAAAACGATGCGCTGGTCTTCGTTCTGCAAAATGTAAGCGTGCTCGCCTTCATACAGCCGGGGGACGATCAGGTGACTCCCCTGAATCAGGCGAATGCCGTAAGGAGCGTCCAGTTTCAGGTCGTTCTTGATGAACTGCGCAACCCATGGGCCGGCGGCGTTCACCAGCCCTTTGGCCCGCACTGTCCGGGTGCTGCCGTCGGCGTGCTGCACATCCACTTCCCAGATGGCGCCGACACGCCTGGCGCCCAGGCACAGTGTCTGGGTGTGAATATGCGCGCCATGTTCACGGGCGGCCATGGCGTTGAGGACCACCAGGCGAGCGTCGTCAACCCAGCAGTCGGCATATTCGAAACCGCGGGTGATGGCCGGCTTGAGCGCGGAGCCCGCGCCAAATCGCAGGCTGCGCGAGGCGCCCAGGCGCTTGCGCTTGCCCAGGTGGTCGTACAGGAACAGGCCAGCACGGATCATCCAGGCTGGGCGCAGATGGGGGCGGTGGGGCAGCACGAAGCGCATGGGCTTAACAATGTGCGGTGCCTTGGCCAACAGGACTTCGCGTTCGGCCAGGGCCTCACGTACCAGACGAAACTCGTAATGCTCAAGGTAGCGCAGACCACCGTGAATCAGCTTGCTGCTGGCTGATGAGGTGTGCCGGGCCAGGTCGTCCTTTTCACACAGAAAGACTTTCAGGCCGCGGCCGGCAGCGTCGGCGGCGATGCCCACACCGTTGATGCCACCGCCTATCACCACCAGGTCATAGCAATCGGCGACGGGAGCGCTGGTCGAATCGGGCTGGGACACAGGGAAGGCCTCCTGGAGCAATTTGTATCGAAAGTGAACATTTATGTTCGTTTCCGAAAATACTAGCGCAAGAGGACGCGACTCGCCAGTCCGTATTCATAGAAAATACTGATCAGGTGACAAGCAAATGAACATTAACGAAAAAAGCCAGTACGGCGCGGGCTTGTGCCGCGCCCACAGTTGCAGCGCCTGTAGAGACAACCTAAACCACTTCGACACGCACCTTGTGTTCATTGAGCAGTTGGACCAGGGCAGGGGTTGGGGTCTGATCGGTCACCAGGCAGTCGACCAGGCTGATGGCGCCCAGGCGCACCATGGCATTGCGCCCGAACTTGCTGGAGTCCGCTGCCAGGATCACCTGCCGAGCATTGGCAATGATCGCCTGGGATACGCGCACTTCCTGATAGTCGAAATCCAGCAGGCTCCCGTCTTCATCGATGCCGCTGATACCGACCAGGGCGTAATCGACCTTGAACTGATTGATGAAGTCGACACTGGCCTGGCCTACGACGCCGCCGTCACGGCGCACGGTACCGCCCGCCACCAGGACCTCGAAGTCATCCTTGGCCGCCAGGATGGAGGCGACGTGCAGGTTGTTGGTGATGACCTTCAGTTGGCTGTGGTTGAGCAAGGCACGCGCGATGGATTCGGTGGTGGTGCCGATATTGATGAACAGTGAGGCATGATCGGGCACCTGCCGAGCGACAGCCTCGGCGATGCGCTGCTTTTCATCACGCATCTGGTCGGCGCGCATGGCATACGCCGTGTTCTCGACGCTTGAATCGTAGGCTGCGCCCCCGTGGTAACGGCGCAACAGGTCGAGCTCTGCCAGTTGATTGATGTCGCGGCGGATCGTTTGCGGGGTAACGACGAACAGCTGCGCCATTTCCTCGATACTGACGTAGCCGCGGTCGCGGACCAGTTCGAGGATTTGTTGTTGGCGTGGAGGCAAATTCATGGACGTCCTTCGGAGCAGCCTGACAAATGCTGCAATGATGCCGTAGGACGGGGATGACGACCAGCGTGGCGTCCGAAGGGTGGATCCGGCGCAGGCCATGGAGCGGACTGCGCCGTTGCCTACGGTGATCAGGCGTCGTGTTCTTCCCAATCGCGGGTGCGATCGACGGCTTTTTTCCAGCCACCGTACAACTTCTCTTTCTGCGCTTCATCCAGTTGCGGGCTGAACTCCCGCTCGATGATCGCCTTGTTGCGCAATTCGTCCAGGCTGCTCCAGAAACCGCAAGCCAGGCCCGCCAGGTAGGCTGCACCCAGCGCCGTGGTCTCGCGCATCTTGGGGCGCTCGACGCACGTGCCGAGGATATCGGCCTGGAACTGCATCAGGAAGTTGTTGGCCACCGCGCCGCCGTCAACCCGCAGTTCGGACAGGCGTTGGCCGCAGTCCTGCTGCATTGCATCGAGCACGTCGCGGGTCTGGTAGGCGATGGACTCCAGTGCTGCGCGGATGATGTGATCCACCTTGACGCCGCGGGTCAGGCCAAACAGCGCGCCGCGGGCATAAGGGTCCCAGTAGGGGGCGCCAAGGCCGGTAAAGGCAGGCACCAGGTAGACGCCATTGCTGTCCTTGACCTTGCTGGCGAAGTACTCGGTATCCAACGCGTCATTGACGATCTTCAGTTCATCGCGCAGCCACTGGACCGTCGAGCCGCCGTTGAACACGGCCCCCTCCAGGGCATAGGCCACTTCACCGCGCGGGCCACAGGCGATGGTGGTCAACAGGCCATGGGAGGAAGTGACGGCCTTGTCGCCCGTGTTCATCAGCAGGAAACAACCAGTGCCATAGGTGTTCTTCGCCTGCCCCGGTTCCACGCACATCTGCCCGAACAGGGCCGATTGCTGGTCCCCGGCGATGCCGGCGATGGCGATGCCACTTTTGGTATGCCCATAGACCTCGGAAGAGGAGCGCACCTCTGGCAGCATTTGCGCAGGGATGCCCAGGATGTCGAGCAGCTTTTCATCCCACTGCAGCGTGTGGATGTTGAACATGAGGGTTCGCGAGGCGTTGGTGTAGTCGGTGACATGCACCTTGCCGCCGGAAAACTTCCAGATCAGCCAGGTATCGACGGTGCCGAACAGCAGCTCGCCACGCTCGGCGCGTTCCCGGGCGCCGTCGACATTGTCCAGGATCCACTTGAGCTTGGTACCGGAAAAGTACGGGTCGGTGACCAGACCCGTGGTTTCACGAATGTAGTCCTCAAAGCCGTCGCGCTTGAGCTGGGCGCAGATTTCGGTGCTGCGCCGGCATTGCCAGACGATGGCGTTGTATACCGGGCGGCCGGTTTCCTTGTCCCAGACGACGGTCGTTTCGCGCTGGTTGGTGATGCCCAGGGCCGCGACCTGGGCATGGCTGATGCCAGCTTGGGCCAGTGCTTCGACCATGGTCGCACTCTGGGTGGCGAAGATTTCCATGGGGTCGTGCTCGACCCAACCTGCCTGCGGATAATGCTGGACGAACTCACGCTGGGAGGTGCCGACCACATTGGCGTCGCGGTCGAAGATGATCGCACGCGAACTGGTGGTGCCCTGGTCCAGGGCGATGATGTACTGCTTGTCCTGAGTGTCTGTCATGGTGTTGGCCTTGCAAAATAGGGGTCGTGGCGGGTCTGTCTGCCGTGCTCAGTTGACTTGCGTATCGCCTTGGCGACCATCGCTTGCCGCAGGCGTGGACGTTGGAGCTGCGGGCAAATTGCGGGCAATCAAGCCACGATAGGTGGCAGCACCCAGGCAGGCGCCGATGATAGGGCCGAATATCGGCACCAGGAAGTAAGGCACATCTCGGCCGCCGGTAAAGGCGATTTCGCCCCAGCCTGCCAGGAACGTCATGATTTTCGGGCCCAGGTCGCGTGCCGGGTTCATGGCAAAGCCGGTCAAGGGCCCCATGGCACTGCCAATCACCGCGATCAGCAGGCCGATCAGCAGCGGCGCCATCGGGCCGCGGGGTAGGCCGTTGTTATCGTCGGTCAGGGCCATGATGACGGCCATGAGGATCGCCGTGATCACCACCTCCACCAGCAGCGCTTGCGCCGTAGACAAGGAAGGATGGGGATAGGTCGAGAAAACCGCTGCCAGGTCCAGGCTGGATTCACTACCGCGCAGCATGGCGTGCGCTTGTTCGAAATCGAAGAACAGGCTGCTATAGAGGGTGTAGACCAGCGCCGCGCCGCAGAAGGCACCACACACTTGGGCAAGCATGTAGAAAGGCAGCTTGCGCCGCTCGAAGCCGGCGAACAGGGTCAGCGCGATGCTGACGGCAGGGTTCAGGTGTGCACCGGAGATCCCGGCGGTGAGGTAGATGCTCATGCTGACTCCCACCCCCCAAATGATGCTGATTTCCCAGAGTCCGAAGCTTGCGCCTGCGACTTTGAGCGCGGCGACGCAGCCGGTACCGAAGAAGATCAGCAGCGCAGTACCGAGGAATTCGGCCAGGCACTGACTGGACAGCGTGGGTTGGCCTTGGGCAATTGTCATGTATGACCTCGTTGTTTTTGTTGTGAGTCGCGCGGGGCTCGACAGCAAGGCCCGGACCTTCCGGATGGTCCTGGGCGGATATGAGGTGCACCGTGAAGGTGCACCCCCGGCATTCAGAAACGAAAAAATATAGACAAGAAACGCTGATGTCAAAGGTCGAAAGTGAACGGTCAGTCACGTTTTGGGCAACGGCCACCAGCGTGATGCCCCATCGTAGAGCGGGGCGCACGGGCTTCTTGGCTGGAATGTGGGAATTGACCTAAAGTAGCTGCCGATCTGTCTTACACCGGAACTTCGTATGACGCCCGCTCTGGACCTGCTGAAAAAGCATCACGCGCACTATCACGTTCACAGCTACGAGCATGACCCCAAGACAGCGTCCTATGGACTGGAAGCTGCAGATAAGCTCGGCCTGGACCCGCAGCAGGTATTCAAGACGCTGCTGGCTTGTAGCGAGAAAGGGGAGTTGCTGGTAGCGGTGGTGCCTGTGGTGGGTACCCTTGATCTCAAGGCCTTGGCGCATGCGGCGGGGGTGAAAAAGTGCGAGATGGCCGACCCTGTCAAGGCGCAGCGGGCAACAGGCTATCTGGTAGGTGGGATCAGCCCGCTAGGGCAAAAGAAACGTCTGCGCACCTTCATCGACGAGGCGGCGCAGCGTTTTGCGACTATCCATGTGAGCGCCGGACGACGTGGGCTGGAGGTGGAACTGGCGGCAACGACCCTGGCCGAGCATACCCAGGCCACCTTTGCCAGTATTGGCAGAACGTGATGCCCATTCATCCTTGCTACCTGCTCGGGTTGAGCCGGTAGCGGGCCCGCTCAAGACGTAGCCCGGGCCTGGCGTCAGTTCGGCCCACTGTGGCGACGAACGCCTGTTGCCTGCTGCACCGTCTGGGTTGCAATGCTGCCTGGCACCGGAAACACCACCAAGTGATCGGCTTTTACTGCGATGCCCACCTCTTCTCCTGGCTGACGATCCACATGGCTGGTGAAGATCGCTTCGAGCTGGCTGCCGGTGGGGAGTTGCAGGCGGTACAAGGTCGAGGCGCCGAGAAAACTCTTGCCCACGATCACTGCGCGCAACGGGCTGTCGGGGGCATGCACGATGTCATCCGGACGTAGCAACACATCCACCGAGCTGCCGACAGCCATGCGATAGGCGCGGTTGCCTCGCAGCTCGCCCAGCTCGGTGCTGACGGCTTCCACACTGGTCATCTGGCCACGGATAAAATAGCCCTGGCCGATGAAACTGGCCACGAAAGGTGTCTGCGGTTCATGGTACAGGTTGTAGGGTGTATCCCACTGCTCAAGCCGGCCTTCCTTGAACACCCCAACCTGATCGCTGACCGCGAAGGCTTCTTCCTGATCATGGGTGACCAGGATGGCGCTGGTACCGCGCTGCTTGAGGATATCCCGCACCTCGTGGCTGAGCCTGCGACGAAGCTCCACGTCAAGGTTGGAAAACGGCTCGTCCAGAAGCAGCAATTGCGGCTCTGGCGCCAACGCCCGTGCCAGTGCCACCCGCTGCTGCTGGCCGCCGGACAGCTCGTGAGGGTAACGGCCACCAAGCCCACCCAGCTTGACCAGGTCCAGCATCTCGTCGATGACCGCCGCCTGGCGCGGGTGCTTGGCGATGCCGAAGGCGATGTTCTGCGCCACCGTCAGATGGGGGAACAGGGCATAGTCCTGAAACACCATGCCGATGCGGCGCTTCTCCGGCGCCAGGGTGAAACCGGCCTTGGAAATGACGTTGCCGGCCAGTTGGATTTCGCCTTCGTGCACCGGCTCGAAACCTGCGATGGCTCGCAAGGTCGTGGTCTTGCCGCAGCCGGACGAGCCCAGCAGGCAGCCAATGTCGCCTGCATTCAGATGCAGGTTCAGGTTCTGGACGATGCGCTGGTCGCCATAGCCGCAGGCAAGGTTGCGCAGGTTGAGCAGTAGAGGTTGACTCATGCGTGGTGGTAAGCCGGTTCGACAAGAAATTCCAGGAGTGCCTTTTGTGCATGCAGACGGTTCTCAGCTTGATCCCAGGCGACCGAACGGGGGTCATCGAGCAGATCATGGCTGATTTCCTCGCCACGGTGGGCGGGCAGACAATGCATGAACAAGACGTCGGGTGCTGCCAGGTCGAGCATGTCGCGGGTGACCTGGTACGGCGCGAAATGCGCCAGGCGACGAGCAGTTTCCTCCTCCTGGCCCATGGAAGTCCAGACGTCGGTGGTCACCAAGTGAGCACCTTTTACCGCTTCACGGGGATCGCGCACGATCTGCACGTGCTCAGCGCCGATGGCCAGGAACCGTGGGTCGGGCTCATATCCCTCGGGGCAGGCGATGCGCAGCTGGAAACCGAATTGCCGGGCCGCTTCGATGTACGAGTTGCACATGTTGAAGCCGTCGCCGATCCACGCGACGGTCTTGCCCTCGATTGCCCCACGGTGCTCGAGGAACGTCTGCATGTCGGCCAGAAGCTGACAGGGGTGCGACTCGTCCGACAGGGCGTTGATCACCGGTACGCGGGACTTGGCGGCAAAGTCAGTCAGGGTGCTGTGGGCGTGGGTCCGTATCATCACCACGTCGAGCATGCTCGACAGGACGATGGCGCTGTCGCCGATCGGCTCGCCCCGGCCCAGTTGGGTATCGCGCGGGGACAGGAAAATGGCCTGGCCGCCAAGCTGAATCATCCCGGCTTCGAACGACACGCGGGTGCGGGTCGACGATTTTTCGAAGATCATGCCCAGCACACGGCTCTTCAGCGGCTCGAACAGCACGCCCCGCTTGCGCAGGTCCTTCAGCTCGATGCCGCGGCGGATCACCCCGAGCAATTCGTCGGTGGTGAAGTCCAGCAGGGAGAGAAAGTGCCTAGCGCTCATGATTGACTACCTTATCTGCAACAGTATGCAGGCCGACCGTGCGATTTTTTTTGACAACGGCGGTGACCTGCGGCGTAAGCCGCACGGGGCGGACGAATAGGGAAAGGCGCAATACTATAATTAAATGTCGCCTGAAACCAAGGGGTGAAACCGCTTGGCACCCCCCGGCGATGTTGCAAGGGGTTTCGCAGGGCACTGTATCGCTGTGTTTTATTTGCTACGGCTGTTTGTACACGGCTTGAGGGCACATTGGCAAACGGGCAGGTCCTGCTGTATGAGTGATAAAGACCAATTCACACCGCGAAGCACGCTGGCTCCTGTACAAGGCTGAGTTCATAGTCGAGCCATCAAGACAATGAGGCATGCGGCCATGACCCGTACCCTGCACCACCGTGCTTGCCACCTGTGTGAAGCCATTTGTGGTTTGAACATCGTGCTGAGCCACTCGCCTGGCGAACCTGCCCGGATCGAGTCCATCAAAGGCGATCCTCAGGACCCCTTCAGCCGCGGCCATGTCTGCCCCAAGGCGGTGGCACTGCAGGATATCCAGAATGATCCTGACCGGCTGCGCCAACCCCACCGGCGCGTGGGCGACCAGTGGCAGGCGATTGGCTGGGAGGAGGCATTTGAGCTGGCCGCCGAGCGCCTTTGGCGCGTGCAGCAGGCCCACGGCAATAATGCGGTTGCCGTGTATCAAGGCAACCCGAGTGTGCACAACTATGGGTTGATGACCCATGGCAACTACTTTTTAGGGCTGTTGAAGACCCGCAATCGCTATTCCGCCACATCTGTGGACCAACTGCCCCAGCACCTGGTCAGCCACCTGATGTATGGCCATGGGCTGCTCCTGCCGATTCCGGACATCGACCACACCGATTTCATGCTGGTACTGGGCGGCAACCCCGTGGCCTCGAATGGCAGCATCATGACGGTCCCGGATGTGGAGAAACGCCTCAAGGCCTTGCAGGCCAGGGGCGGACGTCTGGTGGTGATCGATCCGCGGCGCACTGAAACTGCGGTCATCGCAGACAACCATTTATTCATTCGGCCGGGCGGCGACGCGGCCTTGTTGTGCGGGCTGCTCAATACCCTGTTCGAGGAGGGCCTGACACGCGGCTCGCATCTGCCGATTACCGGGCTGGCCGATGTCCGCGCCGCCCTGGCTCCCATGACGGCCGAGGACATGAGCGGCCTGTGCGGCATCTCGGCGCAGGCCATTCGCCAGTTGGCGCGTGATTTCGCCGCCGCCGACAAGGCGGTGTGTTACGGGCGTATGGGGGTATCGACCCAAGTGTTCGGCACGCTCTGTCACTGGCTGGTGCAACTGATCAACCTGGTCACCGGTAACCTTGATCGCAAGGGCGGGGCACTGTGTACCGAACCTGCGGTGGACGTGGTGGCGAGCACTTCGGGTGGCCACTTCAACGCCTGGCAGAGTCGGGTCTCGGGCCTGCCAGAGTACGCCGGAGAACTGCCGGTGGCGGCGCTTGCCGAGGAGATGCTGACCCCGGGTGAGGGGCAGGTCCGCGCCCTGGTCACGGTCGCGGGCAATCCCGTACTGTCGACGCCCAACGGGCGGCAATTGGACAGGGCACTGTCGGCGCTCGACTTCATGCTCAGTATCGACCTGTACATTAACGAAACCACGCGCCATGCCGATCTGATCCTGCCATCGACTTCAGCCTTGGAAAACGATCACTACGACACCACCTTCAACCTGCTGGCGGTCCGCAATGTGAGCCGGTTCAACCGAGCGATTCTGCCCAGGCCCGAGGGCGCCCTGCACGACTGGGAAATCTTCGTCGGCCTGGCCAAGGCGTATGCGCGCCGTGCCGGACGTGAGCTGCCGCCGACCGTAGCGCCAGCGCAGATGATCGACAAAGCCTTGCGCGGTGGGCGTTATGGACACGCGACGCCCTGGCAGCTGTCACTCGAAACACTCGATGCACACCCACATGGATTGGACCTGGGCCCCTTGCAGGCCAACCTTGCCCATCGCCTGGGCACGGCGAGCAAAACCGTCGAGGCAGCGCCGCGTGTGCTGCTCGATGACCTGCAGCGCCTGGCCCGGCAGGCGCCGCCAGAAACCGGGCAACTGCTGCTCATAGGGCGGCGTCACGTACGCAGCAACAACTCCTGGATGCACAACTATCACAGGCTGGTCAAAGGGAAACCGCGCCATCACTTGTTGATGCACCCCGATGACCTGCGCCAGCGCCAACTGCAGGATGGCCAGCAGGTCAGGGTCAGCTCGCGAGCAGGGGCGGTGCAGGTGCAGGTACAGGCGTGCGAAAGCATGATGCCAGGGGTGGTAAGCCTGCCCCATGGCTTCGGGCATGGTCGTCACGGTGTGCGCCTTCAGACCGCCCAGGCACAGCCCGGCGTCAGCGCCAACGATCTCACTGACGAGCTGCTGCGCGACTCGGTCTGCGGCAATGCTGCGCTCAATGGCGTTCCAGTGCACGTGGAAGCCGCTTGAGCTTTGGCAAGGCCGAGCATGCAGCTCGGCTTTCCGTTACAATGCGTCACCGTGCCGACGCCCGTGTCGGAAAGTCAAGCCGAGGTGCTACATGGATATCATCGAAACGATCAAAGAGCAGATTGCCAACAACACCATTCTGCTTTACATGAAGGGCTCGCCGAATGCGCCGCAGTGCGGCTTTTCGGCCCGTGCCTCCCAGGCAGTGATGGGTTGCGGCGAGAAGTTCGCCTACGTCGACATCCTGCAGAACCCGGAAATTCGCGCCAACCTGCCCAAATATGCCAACTGGCCAACCTTCCCCCAGCTGTGGGTCGGTGGTGAGCTGGTCGGCGGTAGCGACATCGTGCTGGAAATGTTCGAAAAGGGTGAGCTGCAGACCCTGATCAAGGATGCCGCCGCCAAGGCGAAGGCTGCCGAAGCGTAAAAATGCGCTTATAAAAAAACCCGCCATTGGCGGGTTTTTTTGTGTTGGGCGTCTTATTCTTCGCCCATCTGCGACTGCAGGTAATTTTCGATACCGATCTTGTCGATCAAGCCCAGCTGGGTTTCCAACCAGTCGATATGCTCTTCTTCGGACTCCAGGATATCTTCCAGGACGTCACGCGAACCAAAGTCACCTGCTGTTTCGCAGTGGGCAATGGCCGCCTTCAGGTCGATCAGGCCTTTCTGCTCGATGCGCAGGTCGCATTCGAGCATCTCCTTGGTGTGCTCGCCGATCAGCAGCTTGCCCAGGTCCTGAACATTGGGAATACCTTCGAGAAACAGAATACGCTTGATCAGTTTGTCAGCGTGCTTCATTTCGTCGATCGATTCTTTGTACTCGTGCTTGCCGAGTTTGTTCAGGCCCCAATCTTCGTACATGCGCGCATGCAGGAAATACTGGTTGATTGCGACCAGCTCGTTTCCGAGGATCTTGTTGAGATGCTGGATGACGCTGATGTCGCCTTTCATTGGGGTTCCTGCCCTGTCGAAGTGTGCCAATACAGGGAAGTTTGAGCCTGATGACCAAGCCTGTCAAACCTAAGTAATTGAATAATAAATGAAAATTAATAGGAATAAGAATGTTTGTGAACCGCGTTGGTACGCTAACTTGTTGAATTAAGGCGAAAAAAAACCGGACACAGGGTCCGGTTTTCGTCATTCCGTATATCAGGCAGCGGTAAATTCCACTGGGTAGGGCAGGGCGGCCTGGCTGACCTGAAGATTGGTCAGTGTTTCGCGCACCACTTCCTTGGCCAGGCAGGCGCACTTGCCACACTGGCTGGCGACACCGGTGGCGGCTCGGACTTCCTTGTAGCTGCAGCATCCTTCATAGATCGCATCGCGGATCTGTCCGTCGGTGACGCCGACACAAAGACACACATACATAGGGCTGACCATCGCTGGCGGGTTCGATGGGTAGGAGCTTAATGTGAATGAGAATGCTTGTCAAAGTGGTTTCAGAAGGCATTCGCCCCGAGTGACCAACGGTCGCGCGCTCAGCATTCGGCCTGCCACCGTAACCTGTGTATGATGGTCAACCTTTGTTGCATGTCGGGTCGGCGACTCGGCCTGGCAATGGTTCTTCACTCACATCAGGAGATAACAATGAGCGTACTCGTTGGCAAGAAAGCCCCCGATTTCACCGTACCTGCCGTACTGGGCAGCGGCGAGATCGTCGACAGCTTCAACCTGGCCTCGGCCATCAAGGGCAAGTACGGCCTGGTGTTCTTCTACCCGCTGGACTTCACCTTCGTCTGCCCGTCCGAGCTGATTGCTCTGGACAATCGCATTCCTGACTTCCAGGCGCGCAACGTGGAAGTGATCGGCGTATCGATCGATTCGCACTTCACCCACAACGCATGG
Source organism: Pseudomonas sp. DE0157 (assembly GCF_007678615.1). NCBI lineage: Bacteria > Pseudomonadati > Pseudomonadota > Gammaproteobacteria > Pseudomonadales > Pseudomonadaceae > Pseudomonas > Pseudomonas sp. DE0157. Next base: position 54,429 of record NZ_VEJN01000015.1, on the reverse strand, counting down.
CGCAACACCCCCGTCAACAACGGCGGCATCGGCCCGGTCAAGTACACCCTGGCTGCCGACATGACCCACGAAATCTGCAAGGCCTACGACGTAGAGTCCGAAGGCGGCGTGGCCTTCCGTGGCGCCTTCCTGATCGACACCAACGGTGTCGTGCGCTCGCAGATCATCAACGACCTGCCGCTGGGCCGTAACATGGACGAGCTGCTGCGCCTGGTCGACGCCCTGCAGTTCCACGAAGAGCACGGCGAAGTCTGCCCTGCCAACTGGAAAAAAGGCGACAAGGGCATGAACGCATCGCCAGAAGGCGTTGCTGCCTACCTGAGCGAGAACGCCGGCAAGCTGTAAGCCCGCGTCGAGCAAAAAAAACCGGCCTTCATGGCCGGTTTTTTTTGCCAGCCGCACGGGCTGGCTTTAGCGCTGAAACGCGCGGATCAATCCTGTCGCCAGCCGCCCATGTCTTTCCAGCGGTTGACGATACCGCAGAACAGCTCAGCCGTTTTTTCGGTGTCGTAGCGTGCCGAGTGCGCCTCGCGACCATCGAAATCGATGTCAGCGCTCTGGCAGGCGCGAGCCAGCACGGTCTGCCCATAGGCGAGCCCTGCCAGGGTGGCCGTGTCGAAGCTCGAGAACGGGTGGAACGGGTTACGCTTGAGGTCGTTGCGCGCTACCGCCGCGTTAAGGAAACCCAGGTCGAAACTGCTGTTGTGGCCCACCAGGATGGCGCGCTTGCAACCATTGGCCTTGAGCGCCTTGCGGATGCCTCGGAAGATATCCGTCAGGGCCGTTTCCTCGCTCACCGCCATGCGCAGCGGGTGGTCGAGTTTGATGCCGGTGAACTCCAGCGCCGCGGCCTCGATGTTGGCGCCTTCGAAGGGCTCTACCCGGTGAAAATAGGTATGTTCGGGGAACAGAAAACCCTTTTCGTCCATGCCAATGGTGACGGCAGCAATTTCCAGCAAGGCGTCGGTGGCGCTATTGAAACCACCCGTCTCCACATCCACCACCACGGGCAGGTAACCCCGAAAGCGTTCGGCCATCGGGTGACGGTGACCACCGCTGCCAGAGGATTCAAGTTCATCTTCGTACAGGTCTTCGCTCACGCGTGTTCCTCCAGCAGGCGCCAGCGCAGTGTTTCCCCGGCGCGAAGCGGAATCACGGTTTGCTCACCGAAGGGCAGGCTTTCTGGGGCCGTCCATTGATCACGAACCAGGGTGATGGTGTCGGTGTTGGCTGGCAAGCCGTAGAAAGCAGGACCGTGCAGGCTGGCAAAGCCTTCGAGCTTGTCCAGAGCGTTGCGCTGTTCGAACGCCTCTGCATAGAGCTCGATGGCCGCATAGGCGGTGTAGCAGCCAGCGCATCCACACGCCGCTTCCTTGGCGTGGCGGGCGTGGGGAGCCGAGTCGGTGCCGAGGAAGAACTTCGGGTTGCCGCTGGTGGCGGCGTCGAGCAACGCCACCTGATGCGTGTTGCGCTTGAGGATGGGCAGGCAATAGAAATGCGGCCGTATGCCGCCCACCAGCATATGGTTGCGGTTGTACAGCAAGTGCTGCGCGGTGATGGTGGCGCCAACGTTGGCCGAAGCCTCGGTCACGAACTGGGCCGCATCGCTGGTGGTAATGTGCTCGAAGACCACCTTGAGCGAGGGGAAGCGCTCGACCAGGCGGCGCATATGCTCGTCGATGAAGCGCTTTTCACGGTCGAACACGTCGATCTCGCTGCGCGTGACTTCGCCGTGCACCAGCAATGGCATGCCGACTTCAGCCAGCGCCTCGATAGCCGGGAAAATATTGTCGATGCTGGTCACGCCAGAATCGGAATTGGTGGTGGCGCCTGCCGGGTAGAGCTTGGCGGCGTGCACGATACCGCTAGCCTTGGCATCTCGGATGTCTTGTGGGGTGGTGCGGTCGGTGAGATACAGTACCATCAACGGCTCAAACCGACTGCCAGCCGGGCGAGCAGCCAGAATACGGTCACGATAGGCCCCGGCTTCGGCGGCATTGCGCACCGGCGGCACCAGGTTGGGCATGATGATGGCACGGGCGAAGGTGCGCGCCACATCACTAACGGTGTGAGGCAGGACGGCACCATCACGCAGATGGATGTGCCAGTCGTCGGGGCGCAGAAGGGTCAGGCGATCGGACATTGAGGATTCCAGGCGGGTCGAACTCAAGCCGTAATGCTACCGGAAAAGCCCCTCCAGAGCACAGGTATCAAGTTTTCCCGCGGCCGCCCGATAGTGTAAAGGTGAGTGTCGAATTATGTGGAGCCCGCCGTGCGCCAGCGTTACCTAGCCCTGTTTATCGTGTTTGCCAGCGTGCCGGCCGGTGCCTTGACGTTTCAGACACGCATGGAGCGCATTGCCTGGACGGTGGAGGGTGACGCGTTCGAATGCCGGCTGACCCAGCCGATAGATGGTTTCGGAAGCGGTGAGTTCGTACGCCGTGCCGGTGAGCAACCGGTGTTCCGCCTGCGCTCACAAACCAATGCGATGGGTGCCGGCGGTGCCGCCTTGCTGGCTGCTGCAGCGCCCTGGCAACCTGGGCGCGGGGACATCAACCTGGGCAATGTGCGCATGGCACGTACCGGCGTGCTGTTCAACTCCTCCCAAGGCCAGGCCAGCCGCTTGATCAACGGCCTGCTCGATGGCCGCAGCGCCGTGGTGCGCAACTTCGCCGGGGAGGGCGGGCGGGCAATGGAAGTGCGCGTGCTGCCGGTCAGTTTCGCCAAGGCCTACAGTGACTACCAGGCCTGCGCCAGCAAGCTGTTGCCGATGAACTACGACCAGGTGCGTCAGACCCAGGTGGGCTTCCCCGGTGGCGGCATCGTGCTGGATCAGGCGGCCAAGACCCGCCTCGATGTGCTGCTCGAATACATGAAGGCCGACCCCAGCGTCAATCAGGTGGCCTTGGACGGGCATTCCGACAACAGCGGCAATCGGTTGACCAACCGCGACCTGTCCCGCCGGCGAGCACTAGCGGTCGCCGATTACCTCATGGCCCACGGCGTGCCTGAAAGCCAGATAACCGTGCGTTTCCACGGCGAGCGTTATCCGCTGGTCAAGAACAACAGCGCCGGCAATCGCGCCCGTAACCGGCGGGTCAACATCGAACTTGAGCGAGGCCCTGCCCAGGCGCAGCCCACGCAAAAGGCGGTCGAGGCCCCCGCTGCCTCCGCTGCCCCGGCGCAGGCTGCAAGTGCCACCAAGTCGGTCCCGGACAAACCCGCCACTGCAAAGTAGCGGCCGTCGCGCCATCGACAATTCTTGTCGCTTTGTCGTCAGAAGCTGTCGCGCCTCTATAAATTGAGCCTCAACGCCGTTAGAATCGGGCCTTTTCCGTACAACCCCGTGGAGTGATGGCATGGCGGACGTAAAAAAGGTCGTACTGGCGTATTCCGGCGGCCTTGATACTTCGGTGATTCTCAAGTGGCTGCAAGATACCTACAACTGCGAAGTGGTGACGTTCACCGCCGACCTGGGGCAGGGTGAAGAGGTCGAGCCGGCGCGTGCCAAGGCTCAGGCAATGGGCGTCAAAGAAATCTACATCGACGATTTGCGCGAAGAATTCGTGCGCGATTTCGTATTCCCGATGTTCCGCGCCAACACCGTGTATGAGGGCGAGTACCTGCTGGGTACTTCCATTGCCCGTCCGCTGATCGCCAAGCGTCTGATCGAAATCGCCAACGAAACCGGTGCCGACGCCATCTCCCACGGCGCTACCGGCAAAGGCAACGACCAGGTTCGTTTCGAACTGGGCGCCTATGCCCTCAAGCCCGGCGTCAAGGTCATCGCGCCATGGCGTGAATGGGACCTGCTCTCGCGCGAGAAACTGATGGACTACGCCGAAAAGCACGGTATCCCGATCGAGCGTCATGGCAAGAAGAAGTCGCCGTACTCGATGGACGCCAACCTGCTGCACATCTCCTATGAAGGCGGCGTCCTGGAAGATACCTGGACCGAGCATGAAGAAGACATGTGGCGTTGGAGCGTTTCGCCCGAAAACGCCCCAGACCAGGCAACCTACCTTGAGCTGACCTACCGCAACGGCGACATCGTCGCAATTGACGGCGTAGAGAAGAGCCCGGCCACCGTGCTGGCCGATCTGAACCGTATCGGCGGCGCCAACGGCATCGGTCGACTGGACATCGTCGAAAACCGCTACGTGGGCATGAAGTCGCGTGGCTGCTACGAGACCCCTGGCGGCACCATTATGCTCAAGGCGCACCGCGCCATCGAATCGATCACCCTGGACCGCGAAGTCGCTCACCTCAAAGACGAGCTGATGCCCAAGTACGCCAGCCTGATCTACACCGGTTACTGGTGGAGCCCGGAGCGGGTCATGCTCCAGCAGATGATCGACGCGTCCCAGGTCAATGTGAACGGTGTCGTACGCCTGAAGCTCTACAAGGGCAACGTTACCGTGGTCGGCCGCAAATCCGACGATTCGTTGTTCGATGCCAACATCGCCACCTTCGAAGAAGACGGCGGTGCCTACAACCAGGAAGACGCGGCGGGCTTCATCAAGCTCAATGCGCTGCGTATGCGTATCGCTGCGAACAAGGGCCGCTCGTTGCTCTGATTCAGCACGCCGTTCTGCAAAAACCCGGCCTAGTGCCGGGTTTTTTGCCTTTACTCGAGGGGGCTGACTGAAAGCCGGACACATTGCCCTCTTGGCACATTGCAGAACTGCCAGGTGCGAGCCGGCTCAGGCGCTTGGGCGAGCGCTTGCAATACCTCCTTTTCCATCAACTGATTTGCCTCTGGCCCGCTGAACATGAAGGTCACCGGCTCGCCGTGCACGATTGCGCTTGCGGTTGGCAGGGTCGTGGACGTGATCTTCCGTGCGCTCTGCGCACTGTCCACTGATTCGATACGCGATCCAGCAGGCGTATAGAAAGACTTGTAATTGAAGTTCAGCGTCAAGAAGAACAGGGCGGTCAGGAAGAAGGGAAACCCAACCAGAAACCATGTATACAGCGTCTGGCTGGCTTCGCTGAGAAAGGGCAAGGTAGCCAGGGCGGAGGCTTCGATTATGCCCGCAAAGATAGCGACGATTGTCAGCGGAGCAACGGGTTGTGCTTGATTCATGGAGCCTTCTCCTGCGCTTTCGTACATCTATAACCTAGGTCCTTGCTCAGCTAAACCCTGCACTGTTTCCCATGCCGGGCCTGCGCCTGCCAAGCGCTTCAAGCGTCACGACCACGGTGTCAGTGTTTGATGTAAAAGTTGTCGGGAGTTGCCCTCTAAGGGAGTTCTTATCCGCTTTTATTAATTAGCTTGTAACAACTCTTCATCTTGTGTGTAGGAAACTTCCGTAAGTTTAGTAAGCCGTGTCTGTACGTCCGTTTCTAGGCGAAAACGCCGCGCCATGAGTTCTTCTCTCGGTTATCGTGGCCTGCCAATGCAACAGCAATGAATGGATATCGCATGAACAAAGTGCTTATCGTGGATGATCACCCTGTGATACGTCTGGCCGTACGCATGCTGATGGAGCGGCATGGGTACGATGTCGTCGCTGAAACGGACAACGGAGTGGCCGCGCTGCAACTGACACGGCAACATCTTCCCGATATCGTCGTGCTGGACATCGGCATACCCAAGCTCGACGGCCTCGAAGTCATAGCCCGCATGGCCAGTTCAAGCCCATGCAGCAAAGTACTGGTACTGACCTCCCAGGCACCCGGCAACTTCTCGATGCGGTGCATGCAGGCAGGGGCGGCAGGGTACGTGTGCAAGCAACAGGAACTGACCGAACTGCTCAGCGCGATCAAGGCGGTGTTGTCGGGCTATAGCTACTTCCCCAACCAGGCGCTGCACGCCTCGCGAGGGCGCAGCGGCGGCAGTGAAGCGGAAATGGTCAACCGCCTTTCGGCAAGGGAGATGACAGTGCTTCAGCAATTGGCGCGGGGCCGGTCGAATAAGGAAATCGCCGACAGCATGTACCTGAGCAACAAGACGGTCAGTACTTACAAATCTCGGTTGCTGCTCAAACTCAACGCGCGGTCATTGGTGGACTTGATCGAACTGGCACAGCGACACGGGTTGAACTGACGGTATGCAGAGCCTCCTGCAGGAGGGCTCTGCACCGAATTCGAGGCCTGAACGGAGAGGGAGCGGGTCTTTCGGAGGCCCGCCAGCCAGCACCTCCTAGAGATCGTAATCGAAATCGGCCAGTTGCCTTTGCAGTCGACGTTCTTCCAGCAGATTGTCGATGGTGCGACGCTTGCTCAGATTGGTTTTCGCCGGTTCTACTTGCGGCTCGACTTCTTCTTCAGCGGTCACAAAATCATCTTCAATCGTGAGGTCGTCTTTATCAGTGCTCATGAGTCGCTCCACGGCAAGGGCCAATGGCCGACCTTATAACCATAAAGTGGGCGCTGGTAAAAAAGATTTTTTCAATCGAAGCGCAATCTTTCTACTATTGCCTCAATCATAACTGGTCTTGTGCTTGAATTCACACAGGTCCTCGATTCGGCAGCTGCCGCACCTGGGCTTGCGGGCCTGACATACATAGCGTCCGTGCAGGATCAACCAATGGTGTGCGTCGAGCAAGTAATCCTTGGGGACGAACTTGAGCAGCTTTTTTTCCACCTCCAGCACCGTCTTGCCCGGAGCAATGCCCGTGCGGTTGCTGACGCGGAAGATATGGGTATCCACTGCCATCGCCGGTTGGCGAAATGCCGTATTGAGCACTACGTTGGCTGTCTTGCGGCCAACGCCCGGCAAGGCTTCGAGGGCCTCGCGCGTGTCCGGCACCTGCCCGTCATGCCGCTCAATGAGTAGGCGACAGGCCTCGATGACGTTCTTGGCCTTGCTGTTGTAGAGCCCAATGGTCTTGATGTACTGGCTCAGTCCGTCGACTCCGAGCGCGTAGATAGCCTCAGGGGTGTTGGCAACTGGAAAAAGCCGCGCTGTGGCCTTGTTCACACCTACATCGGTGGATTGCGCGGAAAGGGTCACGGCTACCAACAGCTCGAAGGGTGTGGTGTAAGCCAGCTCGGTTTTGGGTGTCGGGTTGTCTTCGTGCAGTCGACGGAAGATTTCTCGACGTTTGACGGCATTCATGAATTCGTAGCGTTCCTGGAGAACGTGAGCAAGGCAGGCAAGGCGCAGCAGCCCGTGGCTGCGCGCCATCGTCGCAAGGCGGGGCCTGATGCAGGTCCCGCTTGTGGGTCACTTGATGCGCTGACCGGGCTTGGCGCCGCTGTCGGGGCTGAGCAGGTAGATTTCTTCACCGCCAGGGCCGGCGGCCATCACCATTCCCTCGGAAACCCCAAAGCGCATTTTACGTGGCTTGAGGTTGGCGACCATCATGGTCAGCCGGCCTTCGAGCTGAGCGGGGTCAGGGTAGGCTGACTTGATGCCGGAGAAGACGTTGCGGCGCTCATCACCGATGTCCAGGGTCAACTGCAGCAGCTTGTCAGCACCCGGTACGGCCTCGGCCTTGACGATCAGTGCCACGCGCAGGTCGACAGCGGCAAAGGTGTCGAAGTCGACTTCCGCCGACAGCGGGTCCTTGTGCAGCTCGCCATTACCCACAGGTGCCTTGGGCTCCTCGGCGGCCAACAGGTCCTCCTTGCTGGCCGCGATCATGTCTTGCACCTTGGCAGGTTCAATGCGGCTGAGCAGGGCCTTGAACGGGTTGAGTGAGTGATTTTCCAGGCGCGAACGGTGATCGTCCCAGGTCAAGGGGGCCACATTCAGGAAGGCCTCGGCATCGGCCGCAAGCACTGGCAGCACAGGCTTGAGGAAGATCACCAACTGACGGAACAGGTTGATGCCCTGGGCGCAGATGGCTTGCACCTCGTCTTGCCTGCCTTCCTGCTTGGCCAGCGACCAAGGCGCTTTTTCGGCAATCCAGGCATTGGCGCGGTCGGCCAGTGCCATGATCTCACGCATGGCGCGTGCGAAGTCTCGGCCCTCGTAGGCCTCGGCAATGGACGGTGCAGCTGCCAGGAAGGCTTCGGTCAGCTCTGGAGCTGCATCACCGGCCACCATCACGCCGTCGTTGCCTTTATGGATGAACCCGGCACACCGGCTGGCGATGTTGACCACCTTGCCCACCAGGTCGGAGTTAACCTTCTGCACAAAGTCCTCAAGATTCAGGTCCAGGTCATCGACCCCGCGACCGAGTTTGGCGGCATAGTAGTAACGCAGGTATTCGGGTTGCAAATGGTCGAGGTAGGTACGGGCCTTGATAAACGTGCCCCGCGACTTGGACATCTTCGCACCGTTGACGGTGAGGTAGCCGTGCACGTTGACCGCGGTCGGCTTGCGCAAGCCAGCGCCTTCGAGCATGGCGGGCCAGAACAGGGCGTGGAAATTGACGATGTCCTTGCCGATGAAGTGGTAAAGCTCAGCGCTGGAGCCCTGGTTCCAGAAGGCATCGAAGTTCAGGTCCGGGCGACGCGCGCACAGGTTCTTGAAGCTCGCCATGTAGCCGATCGGCGCGTCCAGCCAGACGTAGAAGAACTTGCCAGGCTCGCCAGGGATCTCGAAACCGAAATAAGGCGCGTCCCGGGAGATGTCCCACTCCTGCAGACCGGCATCCAGCCATTCGGCGAGCTTGTTGGCCACGGCGTCCTGCAACGTGCCGCTGCGCGTCCACTGCTGGAGCATGGCCTGGAAGTCGGGCAGCTTGAAGAAGAAGTGCTGGGAGTCGCGCAGCACCGGTGTAGCCCCTGAAATAGCAGACTTGGGGTCTTTCAATTCGGTCGGTGCATAGGTCGCGCCGCATTTTTCGCAGTTGTCGCCATACTGGTCTTCGGCCGCGCACTTCGGGCACGTGCCCTTGATGAAGCGGTCTGCCAGGAACATGCCCTTTTCAGGGTCGAAGTATTGGGTCACCGAGCGAGTGGAGATATGCCCCGCCTCGCGCAGCCGGGTATAGATCATGCCCGACAGCTCGCGGTTTTCTTCGCTGTGGGTGGAGTGGAAATTATCGAAGTCCACCAGGAAATCGGCAAAGTCGGCGCTGTGCTCGGCCTGTACGTTGGCGATCAGTTGCTCTGGCGTGATGCCTTCCTTTTCGGCTCGCAGCATGATGGCCGAGCCGTGCGCATCATCGGCACAGACATAGATGCACTGATTGCCGCGCAGCTTTTGAAAGCGGACCCACATGTCTGTCTGGATGTACTCGAGCATATGGCCAAGATGGATGGATCCATTGGCATAGGGCAGGGCGCTGGTGACGAGAATCTGACGTGGCTCGGACATGGTGGCTCGGCTACTTATCTGGCGACGGGTGAAAATGAGGATGATCGGCCACTATAAAGGGCTGACGAATATATTTCACCCCGCGCACGCATCTGCTGACGATTGACGGGTTAGGATAGGCGCTTGTTTTACATTCAGTTTGCCAATGGGAGTGTCCATGAGTGCCCTCAATCGCGCCGCCATCGAAGGCGTGCTTCGCCAGTACACCGACCCCTATCTCGACCAGGATCCGGTCACTGCCGGTTGCGTGAGTGCCATCGAAATCCAGGATGGGTGTGTCAGCGTACAGATGCAGCTCGGCTATGCCGCAGGCCTGTTCAAGCAGGGCTGGGCGCAGGTGCTGGAAACGGCGATCGGTAACCTTGAGGGTGTGACCCGCGCACAGGTGAGCATCGAGTGCGTGATCGCGGCCCACAAGGGCCAGGCCCAAGTGCCCGGCATGGCCAACGTCAAGAACGTCATCGCCGTGGCATCGGGCAAGGGCGGCGTGGGCAAATCCACCACCGCCGCCAACCTGGCGCTTGCACTGGCCCGTGAGGGTGCGCGCGTAGGCATCCTCGATGCGGATATCTACGGCCCCAGCCAAGGCGTGATGTTCGGCATCGCCGAAGGTACGCGGCCGCAGATTCGTGATCAGAAATGGTTCGTGCCTATCCAGGCCCATGGGGTCGAAGTGATGTCGATGGCATTCCTGACCGATGACAATACCCCCATGGTGTGGCGCGGCCCCATGGTCTCGGGGGCGCTGCTGCAGTTGGTAACCCAGACAGCCTGGAATGATCTCGATTACCTGGTCATCGACATGCCGCCTGGCACCGGCGACATCCAGCTGACGCTGGCGCAAAAAGTGCCGGTGGCAGGTTCGGTCATCGTGACCACGCCCCAGGACCTGGCGCTGCTCGATGCCAGAAAAGGCGTGGAAATGTTCCGCAAGGTCAACATTCCGGTGTTGGGCGTGGTCGAGAACATGGCCGTACACATCTGTTCGAACTGCGGCCACGCTGAGCACCTGTTCGGCGAGGGTGGCGGTGAGAAACTCGCCAGCCAGTACGGCGTCGATCTGCTGGCGTCGTTGCCGCTTTCGATGTTGATCCGCGAGCAGGCCGACAACGGCAAGCCTACGGCCATCGCCGAGCCTGAGAGCCAGATCGCCATGGTGTACCAGGAGCTGGCGCGCAAGGTGGGGGCGCGTATCGTACTGCGTGAGGCGGCAGCGCCAGCGATGCCGAGCATCACCATCAGCGAAGACTAGTCGGCTGTAGTACCGCAGCCTTTCAGATCAAGACCAGAGGGCGGCTCGGTGAGCCGCTCGTGCTGACAGGTCGTGCTCAGAGGAGGCCAGGCGCGTATCTGTTCAACGGGCGATCCTTGACCATGGTCAGCGCGCCCTGGCGCCTGCTGACTGAGTAGCAGGCATAAAAAAACCCGCCGAAGCGGGTTTTTTTTGAAAGCTAGAAAGCTAGATCGACTTAGGCGATCTGAACTTCTTCAGCCTGCATGCCTTTCTGGCCGCGGGTAGCGACGAAAGTAACAGCCTGGCCTTCTTTCAGGGTTTTGAAGCCGTCAGCTTGGATGGCTTTGAAGTGCACGAACAGGTCGTCGCCCGACTGAGGGGTGATGAAGCCGTAGCCTTTCTCATCGTTGAACCACTTGACGGTACCGCTTTGACGATTGGACATTTTTCTGTCTCCTTGGACAATTTGATTTCGGTCAGGAAAAACCCTGCCCGGGACTGAGCGCAAAGAGAGCAGAAAATTCAGCGATGGGCCGATCAGGATCGTGCATCAAACTAGAGATTCTCGGTGTCACGTGCAGCACAGTGGCAACACCTTACCCCACTTTGCCCAAGCTGCCAATGGCCAGACGCCGCTTTCCCCGAAAAGAGATCGACGGCGGCTGCAAGCCACGCCTCGCGGGCACTGTAGCCGCGGCGGGCGGCAAACGCTGGATGGAACTTTGAAGACCGCGCCGGGACCGGTAAGATGCGCGTCTATCTTTACCTTGCAGACTCTTCAGGACATCCCGCCATGAGCATCAAATCGGACAAGTGGATTCGCCGCATGGCGCAGGAACACGGCATGATCGAGCCGTTCGTGGAGCGCCAGGTGCGTGGCGAACAGGATAACCGGGTCATCTCTTTCGGCGTTTCCAGCTACGGCTACGACGTGCGCTGCGCCGACGAATTCAAGGTCTTCACCAATATCAACTCGGCCACCGTCGACCCGAAGAACTTCGATGCCGGCAGCTTCGTCGACATCAAGAGCGACGTGTGCATCATCCCGCCCAACTCCTTTGCACTGGCGCGCACCGTGGAGTACTTCCGCATCCCGCGCGACGTGCTGACCATCTGCCTGGGCAAGAGCACCTATGCGCGTTGCGGCATCATCGTCAACGTGACCCCGCTCGAGCCCGAATGGGAAGGCCACGTGACGCTGGAGTTCTCCAACACCACCACGTTGCCGGCCAAGATCTACGCCAACGAAGGGGTGGCGCAGATGCTGTTCCTGCAATCGGACGAGCCTTGTGAAGTGTCCTACCGGGACCGCGGCGGCAAGTACCAGGGCCAACGTGGCGTCACCCTGCCACGCACCTGACCGACAGGCGTCGGGAATTTCATCGGCTTTTGACGCTCCAAGGGGTAACCCTGCCGATTTGCATAAAGCGGGTCGGCTGTTGTCAGGAGGTGCCAATGAAACTCCACCCAACGATCAGTGCGAAGTTGGCTGGCTTGCAGCCCAATCACATCGGGCTGCTGTCCTGGTCGCTGTTGGCTGACCCATTGCCGCTGCATGCCGGCGGTGTGCCAGGGCAGCCTGACCCGGACACGCCGCAGCCTGGCCAGCCGGGTGATACGCCTATGGAGCCTGGCGAGCCCACCCTTCCCGATGAGCCGCCTCCGGCGCCTGTGGCCTGATTCATTTCATAGCGGCCACACCCGGCCGGCACCGGCCAGATAGACCTGGCTGGTGCCGGCGGGCTCGATCTCCCAACCGCCTGTGAATTCTCCGAAAGCTGGCAGCAGGCTGACTTTTTCGTCGATCAGAAAGCACGGTAGGCGCAGCCGCTGGCGAGCCCTGCCGCGCAGCACGAAGACCGGGTGGACGTGCCCTGAAAGCACCGCGAGTGCCGGATGCGCCTTGGGTTCGTGTTGCAGGGCGAACGGCCCCACTACATAAGGTTCGTCTACCACGTCGATCCCCAGCTCAACAGGTGGATCGCCTGCGTTGCGGTCATGGTTGCCGCGTATCAGCACGATGCTCAACTCCGGATGACGCTCCCGCCAGGCTTGCACCCGGGCCAGCGTAGCCGGCGCCCGCGCAGTCCGGGCATGCAGGAAATCACCGAGCACGATCAGTTGCTCGCAGTCATGCTCGGCCAGCAGTGTGTCGAGCCGGGCCAACGTGGCTTCGGTAGTGCCTCTGGGAACGGGTTGGTGCAAGGCCCTGTAGCTCGCCGCCTTGCCGATGTGCACATCGGCCAGCAGCAACGCCTTGCGGGCTGGCCAATACACGGCTTTGTCCGGCAGCAGCCAGAGTTTCTGCCCGGCCAGTTCGATGGCGCAATGTGTCGTCATGTGCGGATCGCCAGGCCGTCGATGGCCAGCGATATGACCGCTACCCCATGAATGCGTCTGATCGTTATCTGGTTCAACCTGCAATGCTCTCCAATTCCGCTACCATCCGCGCGATGCGGTCTGCCAGTTTTTCCGTGCTGAGGGTTTCACGCAGCCCTTCGACCAGTAGCGCGAACGCCAGCGGCCCGGTGCGCTCCATCACACGCAAGTCCAGCCTGAGGTCGGTCAGTTTCAGCAACTGGGCCCGAAGCCGATCGATTTCCAACTCTTCGCTAAGTACCTCATCACGTGCCTGGCCCAGCAGCAGGTTGCCTGCGTCGTGCTTGCGGAATACCTCGTAGAACAACCCGCTCGAGGCCTGGATCTGGCGCATGCTCTTTTGCGCCGCAGGATAGCCACCAAACACCAGCCCAGCGATCTGGGCGATTTCCCGGAACCGGCGCAGCGCCATTTCCCCGGCATTGAGGCTGGCAAGCACATCCTCCAGAAGATTTTCGGTACTCAACGCCTGGGGCAGGTAGCTGGCCCAATCCACCGGCCCAGGGCTTAGCAGCTCGAAGCCGTAGTCGTTGACGGCGATGGAAACCGACAGCGGTTGCTCACGGCTGACACGCCAGGCGATCAGGTTGGCCAACCCCATGTTGGCCATGCGCCCGGCAAACGGGTACACGAACAGGTGCCAGCCCTGCCTGGATTTGAATGTCTCTGCCAGCAGCGTCCCTGTCGTCGGCAGCGCCGACCACTGGGCTTGTACCGTGAGCAACGGCTTTACTGCGCGCATTTCAGGGCTGTCGAAGCGACCGTGCGCTGCGGCGTCAAGTTGCTGGACCACAGCATCTGCCAGTTCGCTGGAAAGTGGCATGCGCCCGCCGTTCCAGCGGGCCACCGCCGCCTTGCGCGCGTTGCTGCGGCGCACATAGGCGGTCATGTTTTCCACGCGAACCAGCTCCAGCACGCGGCCGGCGAAGACGAATGTGTCCCCGGGCCTCAAGCGTGAGATGAACGCTTCTTCCACGCTGCCCAGGTTCTTGCCGCCACCGCCTTTGCTCCAGTACTTCAGGTGCAGCGAGGCGTCACTGACGATGGTGCCGATGCCCATGCGATGGCGGCGCGCCAGGCGCTCACTGGCGACCCGGTATAAGCCGTCTGGGTGCATTTCAACACGTTGATAATCGGGGTAGGCGCTGAGCGAGCTGCCGCCATGGCAAACGAAGTCCAGTGCCCATTGCCACTGGCTGTCACGCAGGTCGGCGAAGGCCCAGGTGCTGCGCACTTCAGCGAGCAGTTGCTGCGGCTCGAACCCGCTGCCCAGGGCCATGCTGACCAGGTGCTGGACCAGTACATCCATGCACAGGCGCGGTGACCGGCGGCCCTCCAGGTGGCCGGCCGCCAGGGCCTGGCGCATGGCGGCGGCTTCCACCAGCTCCAGGCTGTGGGTGGGCACCAGGGTGATACGCGAGCGCCGTCCAGGCGCATGCCCGGAGCGGCCTGCGCGCTGCATCAACCGGGCGATTCCTTTGGCCGAACCGATCTGCAGGACGCGCTCGACCGGCAGAAAGTCCACGCCCAGGTCCAGGCTCGATGTACAGACGACGGCTTTGAGCGTGCCCTCCTTGAGGCTGCGTTCGACCCAGTCGCGGGTGTCACGTGCCAGGCTGGCGTGATGTAGCGCGATCAGGCCCGCCCAGTCGGGGCGCTCTTCGAGCAGGGCCTGGTACCAGAGCTCGGCCTGCGCCCGGGTGTTGGTGAACACCAGGCAACTGCTGCTGGCGTCGATTTCCCGGCTCACCTGCTTCAACATCTTCAGGCCGATGTGCCCTGCCCATGGGAAGCGCTCGATGTGCTCAGGCACCAGGGTATCGACCTGCAGCACCTTGTCCTGGCGCCCGCGGACCAGCTGACCACCTTGGGGCAGCAACACGTCCAGGGCATGCTGCAGGTTGCCGAGGGTGGCCGACAGCCCCCAGGTCGGCAGGCCAGGGTGCCAACGCCGAAGGCGGGCCAACGCCAGTTGCAGCTGAACCCCCCGCTTGTTGCCGAGCAGTTCGTGCCACTCATCCACCACAACCATGCGCAGCGTCGCGAAGTCATTGCTGGCCTGTGCCCTGGTCAGTAGCAGGGTCAGGCTTTCAGGTGTGGTGACCAGCACGCTGGGCATGCGACGGGCCTGGCGTGCGCGCTCGGCGCTGCCGGTATCGCCGCTGCGCACGCCAACGCTCCAGGGCAAGCCCATCTCGTCGATGGGCGCCTGCAGCGCTCGTGCCGTATCGGCGGCCAGGGCGCGCATGGGGGTGATCCAGATGACCTGGAGCGGCGCCGCGTGGCGCCCCTGGGCCTGGGCCTTGAACGCTCGCAGTGCCGCCAGCCAGACCGCATACGTCTTGCCAGCGCCAGTGTTGGCATAGAGCAGGCCCGACTCCCCGCGCTCGACGGCGGCCCATACCTTGCGCTGGAAAGCGAACGGCTTCCAGCCGCGTTGGGCGAACCAGGCATTGGCAAGATCGGTGGCGGTGGGCATCAAGCGGGCAGTCCCTCGAAGGCTGTGCTTCTAGAGACCACCGCTGCAAGGCATTGGTTTACTTGTCAGTTGGCCAACAGATTGCCGCTGCGGCACACCTGCTCGCCGGCAACATGGGCGATCACCATGCCTGCCGTGGCCATGCGCCGCACGCTGCGCGCATACAGCAGGCCAGGCTGGCTGTTGCGCAAGGGCATGACGCGATCACTGAGCGGGTCGATGACCTCGGCAATCAGTTGCCCTGCCTCCAGGTACTGACCTGGCTTGGCGTGGTAAACCAGCAACCCGCCCGCAGCGGCCGTGATCGGCTCCACGGCAGCCAGTGGCGTGGCTGGCCAGCGCAAGGGCGGCAGGGCAGGGGCATGGCCCTGTATCACGCCGGCATGGGTCAGGAAGTCGAGAATGGCCTGGCAGTCCTGGCGCGCCAAGTCGTGGCTCACATCCGCCTGGCCGCGCAATTCGAGGGTGACTGAACACGTGCCCGCCGGGATGGGGAAGCGTTTGCCAAAGCGCTGTTGCAGTTGCCACCACAGCAGGCTGAAGCACTCGTCGAAAGACTGCCCGCCCGAATCGGTCGCCAACAGACTGGCCTGGGCACCCAGGTAACGGGCCAAGGGCTCGAACTGCGGCCAGGCGTCCGGGGTGGTATAGAGATGTTCGACAGCGTCGAAGTCGCAGTGCAGGTCCAGGACCAGGTCGGCATCGCAAGCCAGGCGCTGCAGGATCAGGCGCTGCGCTTGCAGTGGAGTACGCGCCGGATGAGCATCCAGGCCGCGGCGCAGGTATTCGCGGATCAGGGCCTGATTGTGGAGCGGGTCTTGGGTCAGGTGGGCCTCGACCTGATCACCGATGCTGTCTGACAGGTCGACGAAATTGCGGTTGAAGTTCTCGCCACTTTGCAACTCGAACCGGCCCAGCGGGGCGTCGAGCAGCACCTGCTCAAGGCCTACCGGGTTGGCAACCGGCACCAGGATGACCTCGCACTGCAGGCGGCCTTGCTGGTCCAGTTCCAGCAAGTGGCGCTTGAGGTGCCAGGCCACTAGCATGCCGGGCAATTCGTCAGCATGCAGCGAGGCCTGGATGTACACCTTGCGGCCACCGCGTGGCCCGAAGTGGAAGCTGTGCAGTTGGCGGGTTACCCCCGGAACAGGGGAGAGGATGTCGTGGGTCGAGTGGTGCATGATGGTCCTGAATACGGGGCTGGAACGGTCTGGAGCACGGGCTGAGCCTTCAGATGAAAGCACAATTTCGCTGCCAGCGCCTCACGCCAGCCCCTCACAGCTGCCTGTGATCCCTGATCAGGCCAGCAAGGCCTGTAAGGTCGCCAGGTCGTCGGCCTCCTCGACAGGCTTGTCCAGGCGCCAGCGCAACATGCGTGGAAAGCGCACGGCGATGCCGCTCTTGTGGCGCTTGGACAGAGCAATGCCTTCAAAGCCCAACTCGAACACCAGCGTGGGCGTTACGCTGCGCACGGGGCCGAAGGTTTCCTGGGTGGTCTTGCGCACGATGGCATCGACCTTGCGCATCTCCTCGTCGGTCAGGCCGGAATAGGCCTTGGCGAAGGGGATCAACGTGCGGTCCGGGGTGCCGGCAGGGCCGTCCCAGACTGCGAAGGTGTAGTCGCTGTACAGGCTGGCGCGCCGTCCGTGGCCACGCTGGGCGTAGATCAGCACGGCGTCGACGCTGAACGGATCGATCTTCCACTTCCACCAGGTCCCCATGTCCTTGGTGCGGCCAACGCCATACAGTGCCTCGCGCTGCTTGAGCATCATGCCTTCCACGCCCAGGCTGCGTGACTGCTCCCGCTGCCGGGCAAGGTCCGCCCAGTCGGGCCCTTGCAGCAGCGGGGAGAGCAGCACAGGCGCAAGTGGGCAGGCTTCAAGCACACGTTCGAGCTGCGCGCGCCGCTCATGCTGCGGGCGACTGCGCCAGTCCTCGCCTTGCCATTCCAGCAAGTCATAGGCCTGCAACACCACTGGGGCATCACTCAACAGTTTCTTGCCCAAGGTCTTGCGACCCAGGCGTTGCTGCAGCAGGGCGAAGGGCTGAACGGACGCCTCTGCCTTGGCATCGCTCGCTTTCCAGACCAGGATCTCGCCATCGAGCACCACGCCATCGGGCAGGGTCTGGGCCAGGCTCTGCAACTCGGGAAAACGTTCGGTGACCAGCTCCTCACCGCGCGACCATACCCACAGCTGCCCGTCGCGCTTGACCACCTGTGCCCGGATGCCATCCCACTTCCATTCGATTTGCCACGCGCTGGGCGGCCCGAGCAGCGTATCGAACTGTTCGACCGGGGCCTGTAGGGGGTGCGCGAGAAAGAAGGGATAGGGCTGCCCGCCACGCTGACTATGCTCGTCGGCAGATTCGGGCGCTATCAGTTGAAGGTAGCGCTCGGCGGTTGGCCGGTGGCTGATGTCGGTATACCCGACCAACCGCTGGGCTACCCGTTTGGCGTCCAGCTCCGCCAACTGAGCCAGGGCGCGTGTGACCAGCAGTTTCGATACGCCGACGCGGAAACTGCCGGTGATCAGCTTCAGGCACAGCATCAGGCTGGGGCGATCCAGCCGTGCCCACAGAGGTGGCAGACGTTGCTGAAGTTCCTCCGGGGGCAGGCCGCGCAACGGCAGCAGGTAGGTTTCGACCCAATGCGCCAGACCTTCGTCATCGCCCTGCTGGGTGTCGGGCAACAACAGCGAAATGGTCTCGGCCAGATCGCCCACCGCCTGGTAACTTTCCTCGAACAGCCAGTCCGGCAACCCTGCCATCGCGCCGGCCAGTTCGCGCAATACTCGGGTGGGCACCAGTTGACGCGGGCGCCCACCCGCCAGGAAATACACCGCCCAGGCGGCGTCCTGGGCCGGTGCGCTGGCGAAGTATTCGCGCAGGGCCTGAAGCTTGGCATTGCTGGAGGTGGTGCCATCGAGGCGCAAGTACAGTTCGGCGAAGGCTTTCATGCGCCCTTCTCCCCGGCTGTGGCGTCATCTTCCTCACCGTATTCGGTGACGAATGCGCGGGCGTCGAGCCCCTGTTCATTCAGGTAGCGCACCAGCACGCCCACCGATCCGTGGGTGACCATGACCCGTTCGGCGCCCGTCTGGCCGATGGCCCACAGCAGCCCAGGCCAATCGGCGTGGTCCGAGAGCACGAAGCCTTTGTCCACACCGCGTCTGCGCCGGGTGCCGCGCAGCAGCATCCAGCCACTGGCGAACGCGTCGCTGTAATCGCCGAAGCGCCGCATCCAGCTGCTGCCGCCAGCGGACGGCGGGGCCATCACCAGGGCCGTGCGCAACAGCGGATCGTTGCGTGCAATGTCGCCGGCATAGCGGGTTTCGGGCAGGTACACCCCCGCTTCGCGATACACCCTGTTCAGCGGCTCGACGGCACCGTGCACCAGGATCGCGCCAATGCTGGGGTCCAGGCCATGCAAGATGCGCTGCGCCTTGCCGAAGGCGTAGCAGAACAGCACGCTGGCCTTGCCCTGTTCGCTGTTGGCCCGCCACCAGGCATTGATGCCGGCGAACACATCCGCCTGGGTCGGCCAGCGGTAGATGGGCAGGCCAAACGTCGATTCGGTGATGAAGGTATGGCAGCGCACTGGCTCGAAGGGCGCGCAGGTGCCGTCTGGCTCGACCTTGTAGTCGCCCGACGCCACCCAGACCTCGCCCTGATATTCCAGGCGCACCTGTGCCGATCCCAGCACATGCCCGGCAGGGTGCAGGCTCAGGGTCACGCCGTGGTGCAACAGGCGCTCGCCGTAAGGCAGGGTCTGCAAGTTGATGTCCATGCCCAGGCGGCTGCGCAGGATACCGGCGCCGGGGTCTGCGGTGAGGTAATGGCGATTGCCGGAACGCGAGTGGTCACCGTGGCCGTGGGTGATCACGGCGCGGTCTACCGGCCGCCAGGGATCGATGTAGAAATCGCCGGGCGGACAGTACAGGCCTTCGGGTCGAGCGATGACGAGGTCCATGGCACACGCACTGGTAGGGAGTTACCAGTTAGGAGCCGCAGCGGCCAAGGGAAGTTCGACCGGTGGTTTGTTCAGCCCTTGACCATCGCAGCTGCTGCACGCCGCGGACCTTTTCTACTTGCCCGGTATCAGGGTCAGGCGCTGGGTGCCATAGGCACGTGCGAAGTGCTGGGGCGCAAGCGGCATGACCGCGAAGCGGCCCTTGAACCAGGCATCGAGGCCATCCCCATGATGCGGGCTGGCCGGGTTGCCGGACTGGCCGCTGCTGGTCAGCACCTGCAGGGGTTCAGCCTGGCTGAAGTCCACGATCAGCCGCGCCGATGCCGGCAGGCGGGTGACGAAGTCGCTTCCCCAGGCGTAGGGGGTAAAGGCGAGCGTGCTGAAGTCGCCGCCTGCAGGCTGTGCAGGACGGCCGATGGCATCTCCCAGCCCGTGGTAGGCCGGTGCAGGCCATTGGTATTGGTGCAGTTTGCCCCATTGCCAGGCGCTGCGATCGGCGCCCAGTTGGACGATGCCCGTGTCCATTGCCGCAACCAGGCTGCGGGCCAGGATGGCGGGTTTGTCTTCCTTCTGGGGCGTACCGCGGTCGTCCCAGAACGGGCTGTCATCCCGGCCCAGCAGGTGATCGGCCTGTGCCGAGAACGACAGGCGTGCATTGCTCACGAATGCCTGCCAGGCCGCCCCCGACTCCGGCCCCAGTTCATCGAGGAACGTCTGACGGGCAACGGCCTGGAGGAACAGGGCGTACAGCGCAGCATCGGACGACACCGGGCTCAAGCGGCCATCGAATGCCTTGAGCCTGGCCAGCGCCGTACGGGCCTTGTCGCGCTGATCGGTGGGCAAGGCATTGATGGCCTGCTGCAGCGGGCCTGCCATGCCTGGCGCGTCGAACATCTGCTTGAGCTTGCCGGCCAACAAGGTGACCTGATCGTTCTGTAATGCCATCAGGCTGCGGCCATCAAGGCGGCCATTGCCAGCGAGTTGGCCCAGGCGCTCGGCACGCTCCGGGTAGTACCAGCTGCTCGACAGCTGCATGCCGTAGCCGCGCGGCAGGCTGCGCTGGTTGGCGTGGCCGATCCAGCCAGCGGTCGGGTCCTGGTCGTACGGGTGCAGCATGGGGTCGGCATAGCCATCCCAGTCATAGCGCCCATCCCATCCCGGCGAAGGCAACAGGCCTTGGCCTTCTCGGCGGTTGGGGTAGCGCCCGCTCACCTGCCAGCCAATGTGCGAAGGTTCGGCAAAGACGAAGTTCAGCGCAGCAGCCGTGACATCACGGGTGCTGTCGAACGCGCGCTCCACGGTCTTGGCACGGGTCAGGTCGAACAGTGCATCAAGGCTGCGATCACCTTTGAACTGCGGCAAGTTCAGGGCAATGCCCAGGCTGGCATTGCCTGGCTGGCCGAGTAGCGTGCCATGACGCGTGTCATGCATCACTTCGCGCTGTGGGCGCTCGCCGCGCACCAGGAAGGTCTCGGTGTGTGCCCTGGCTGCAACCCATTTGCCGTCCGCCAGGTAACTGACCTGGTTGCCTTGGTGGCGCAGCTTTTCCAGGAACAGGTCCTGGTTGTCGGCCATCACCGCGCTGCTGGTCCATCCCAGCTGGCCGTTGTAGCCAGCCAGCACGATCGGCAGGCCCGGCAGCGACAGGCCGGCCACCTGGTACTTGCTGGTGTGGATCTGTACCGGGCTCAGCGCCCAGACTGCACGGCTGTCGCTGGCCAGCAGGCTCTTGCCGCTGCGGCTGCGTTGCGGGCTGATGGCCAGGTTGGCTGAACCGGGGCTACCCAGCAGGTCAAGGTCGACCAGTTTCTGGCTGGCGGCTGCCAGGGCAGACAACCCCGGCAACTGACTGGCAAGGTCTAGGCCCTTGAGCTTGGCTGCTTCGCCTTCGGCCAGCGGTTCGTCGGCGGCGCCGGGCAGCAGCCAGGCCAGCTTGTCACTGCCGACTTTCTGCGCCAGGGTCAAGGCGCTGATCTCTTCTTGCAGGTTGACCGACTGGCTGAAGGCATACAACGCGAATATCAGCGCGGAGTCTTCAGGCTTCCAGTATTCGGGGCGGTAGCCGCTGTTGGCCAGGTCCGCCGGCAGCTTGTCGCGGTAGCGGAACAGGTAGGCGTTGACCCCGCGCGCATAGACGTCGAAGAAACGCTTGAGCCGTGGCGATGCGTCGGCGTACAGCTGTGCCGCGCTTTGCTTGAGGTTGGCGGCGCGCATCAAACGGTCGATATCCAGTGCATCGCGGCCCGCCACTTCAGCCAGCCGCCCCTGGGCCAGCAACCGCATGGCAACCATTTGCTCGATCCGGTCCCCGGCATGCACGTAGCCCAAGGTGAACAGCGCGTCATGGAATGTGCTGCTCTCAATCAGCGGAGCGCCCATGGCATTGCGCCTGACCGACACGTTCTGGGCCAGGCCCTTGAGCGGCTGCACGCCGCTGGCCGGCGGCAGGCTGTCCTGTTGGGCAGTGGTCTGGCAACCGGCCAGGCCAAGTGAACCGAGCAGCAGGGCAGCCGTTGCAGCGCGCGGGCGGAAAAAGAAAAGGGCGGGGGCGGCCATGGCAAGGCTCCTGCAAGGCATAGCGGGGATGGAAAGGCGCTAAGGTAGTGAGCAGGCCGCCTGGGTGCAAGGCCTGCCCTGGCTTTATTTCGGCACATCGGCCCAGCGCTGGATGAGTGGCAAGACCTTGTCGGCCATTTGCCAATCCCCGGCCGTGACGCCGGGGTATCCAGGGGCGCGTTGCAGCGGGTCAAACTTCGAAATGCACAGCCATGGCGTCGGAAAAGTGCGTGCAGTTGATGCGGGTGTACCGAACGTAGTTGCGCGTGATCGCAAAGGATTCGCCAGGCATCAGCAGCACATCGTGCTGTTCGAGTTGGCGCAAGAAAGGATGCAGGTTGGCAATATCGGGGTGATGGACCCACAGGAACATGCCGCCGTGCGGCGTGATGTCGAAGCGCCAGCCGCGGTCTGTCAGCGTGCGCTGGGTCTGAACCTGCTGTCGAATCAGGCGTTGCTGCAAGTCGCTCATGTGCCTGGCGTAGGTGCCGTCGGTGAGGATCGTATTGACGAAGCGCTCGCAGAATGCAGGCACGGCCACGCAGGTGAGCAGTTTTAGGCGCATGAGCGGTTCGACCAGTGCAGCCGGGCAGGCGATGTAACCCACGCGCAGGGAGGCGGACAGGCACTTGGAGAAGCTGCCGATATAGATGACCTGCTGCAGGTTATCCAAGCCGGCGAAGGTCTGGCGCACACCCGGGCTGAAGTCGCCGTACACGTCGTCTTCGACGACGTAAAAGCCGTGTTCGATCGCCAGTCTCAGCACGCCGAAGGCGTTGTGCGGGCTGACGTTACTGCCGGTGGGGTTGTGGAATGTGCTGTTGCAGAAGAAGGCCTTGACCTTGTGCTGGGCCAGGTGCCGCTGCATGTCTTCAAGGTCCGGACCGTCCTGCAGTCGACGGATGCCGACCACGTGCCCCCCGGCCAGCTCGATCAGCTTGACCAGGTTGCCGTTGCAAGGCTCGTCAACGAACACGTGATCGCCAGGGGCGATCAGCAGGCGGGCCACCAGGTCCAGGGCCTGGGTGGCGCCCAAGGTGCTGATTAATTGCTGCGGGCCTACATCGATCTGGGTCATGCGCCGCAGGTGCACGCACAACTGCTTGCGCATGGGCAGGTAACCCTGGATGTCGCCATAGTCGGCCAGTGAGCTTTGCTCCAGGCGCGCCGTACGCCGCACGGCCTTGGCCAGCAGCTCGGTGTCGCGCCAGGCAGGGGGCAGCCAGCCGCAGCCGAGCTTGGTGTAGTGCGGGCCGCCTTGCAGCAGCTTGAACAGCGCGTCCCCGGCCATATGCCCGGGCGCCTCGTCCCTGGCTGGCGGCCGAATGGTACCGGCCACGAAGTAGCCACGCCCTGGCACGGCCGTCAACAACCCTTCACTGACCAGGCGCCCATAGCTGGACACGACCTCGTGGTAGGTGGCACCCGTGCTGGCCGTGAGCTTGCGAATCGACGGCATGCGTTGCCCGGGCAGCCATTCGCTGGCAGCCAGACGCTGCCGGAGTTGATGAAGGAGAGTGTCAGCACGCATCGACTGGCCCGTCAGTGTTAGAAAAAACAGCCTAACAGTTAGCTGGAAACCGCGTCGACTGTTCGCCCGTGGTCAGCCGATCAGTGAGAAGCTTTGGCGCATTCATTTACTGCGCCTTCAGCGAGCACGCCATGAGCGAAATCCTGCCAGCACGCACCTACCTGTATTTCATCGCACAATCGGTCAACCTCACCACGGCTGTGATGTCCGTGACCATGGCAGCCCTTGTCGGTGCTGCCCTGGCACCCGATCCTGCGTGGGCGACGGTGCCCTACGGGTTTCAGTTTCTCTGCGTGATGCTGGCGACTTACCCGGTGTCGTGGCTGATGGAGCGCATCGGTCGTCGCCGCGCATTCATGCTGGGGGCTCTGCCCTTGGCCGTATCCGGCGTCAGCGGGTTCCTGGCCGTGCAGCACCAGCACTTTTTCGCCTTGATACTCAGCCACTGTGCCTTAGGGGTGTACATCGCGTTCGCCAACTTCAACCGGTTTGCCGCTACCGACAATCTGACACAACACCTCAAGGCGCGGGCGCTTTCACTGGTGGTGGCAGGCGGCGTGATCGCGGCCGTGGCGGGGCCGGCCTTGACCGGGTGGCTCAGGGATGTGGGCGGGTATCCACTGTTCTCGCTGTGCTATGCCGCCTTTATTGGTCTGGCGCTCGTGTCGTGGTTGATAGCCCTGTGCTTGCCCAAGGAGATGCCGGTGAATCGCCCGCAGCAGGGCCTGCAAGCGTCCGAGACGGTGCGACCTGCGCCACGCACGGTGTTGGTGGTGGCAATGAGCGTGGCGGCGCTGGGATACGGCATCATGAACCTGTTGATGATCCAGGCTTCGCTGCACATGAAAGGTATGCACCAGGACTTCGCCGACGTGCGCATGGCCATCCAGTGGCATGTCGTGGCGATGTTTGCGCCGTCGTTCTTCACAGGCAGCATCATTAAACGGTTGGGCATCAAGGTAACGATCTGCGCAGGGTTGGGCCTGTTCGTGGTGAGCACGGCCTTGAACATGGGGTCCAGCAGTTATGCAGTGATGACCGCGGCCCTGATCGCACTGGGCCTGGGTTGGAACCTGACCTATGTGGGCGGGGGCGCGCTGCTGGCGCAGGCATTGCAGGACAGCCCGTGCGCGATGCGCCTGCAGGGCAAGAATGACCTGGCCATTGCCGTGTGTGCCACGCTCGGGGCCTTTACGCCTTCCTTGTTACTGGACACGGCAGGCTGGAAGGGCACCAACGGTCTGTGCATGGTGCTGTGCCTGGGGCTGTTGCTGGCCACCGCGCTACGGTTGCCAGCCAAGCCGGGCACCTCGGCGCCCAAGCTGCAGACCGCGCCGCGCCCGCGCTAAAGGACAGGCGCGGTGCTGTCGAACGGCGGGGCGGCGGTCAGGCGCCGTGGCACTTCTTGAATTTCTTCTCGCTGCCGCACGGGCACGGGTCGTTGCGGCCAACATCCTTGAGGGCGTTGCGCACCGGCTCCTGGTGACCGTGGTTGCAGTGCGGCCCATGGACATGGCCGTGATCAGGGTGATGATCGTGGTCGTGGTCGCAGTCAGGGCCGTGAACGTGAGGCTGTTGGGACATTGCGGGGTTACTCCAGGTAATGATCGCCGGGCATTATCTCACCACCGCGCAACAAGTGCAGGTTCCGATGGATCAACAGGCCGGTGCCCAGTTCGGCCTTGAGCGTGTATTTCAAAGGCTGGTGGCTCTTGAGCATCTTGGCCAGTGGCTTGAGGCGCTGCCACAGGTTGGTACGGGCGGTGATCTTGAAGGTGCGCTGGTCGTGTCCGCCAACGCTGCGCCACAGGCTGGCTTCGTCCTCTGCCAGCAGCACATCGTTCAACCGCAGGGCATAGGACAGGTTGCGGATGAACAGGCGACTGTCGTTGGGGTTTTCCACCCGCACATGGAGCACGAATTCCTGTTGCAGCAGGCGGGCCTTGACCGTTTCCACCCTGATCAGGTGGATCTCCGGTTGCCGCCAGGGCTCACCGCCCCAACTGACGCAGCCGCCCAGAAGCATCACCAGCAAGGCAGGCAGCAGGACACGCAGGCGAATCATCATGCTCAGCCACCCACATAGCTGGCGCAGCATTTCTTGAATTTCTGCCCGCTTTGGCAAGGGCAGGGATCGTTGCGCGTGGCGTTCAGGCCCACGGTGGGGTCGATGAAATACCAGCGGCCTTCGTGCTGCACGAAGGCCGAGCGTTCGCGGTGCTGATGATCGCCGTCCTGGTCATGCCAGCGGGCAGTGAAGGTCACGAAGCCGTGCTCGGGCTGGCCACCGATCAGCTCGGCGTCCTCCACCTCCAAGCCCAGCCAGGTGCTCTGGGCACTCCAGGCGGCCATGGCGGCGCGATCCAGGCCGGCCTGCTGGGCTGGCAAGGTGGTCGCCACCAAGTAATCGACCAGCCCCAGCACATAGGCGCTGTAACGTGAGCGCATCAGCGCCTGGGCATCCGGTGCCGGCGTGCCAGCGTGGTAATGCCCGCAGCAGGCGTCGAGCAGGTTGCCACTGCCACATGGGCAGACCGAAACACTCATCATCACCACCAGTATTTGCCGAAGTTTTCAGGGTTGGCCCAGAACCGCGCGTTCAGCCAGTCAGGGACCTGCTTGTAGTCATGTAGATCATAGGTGAACAGGCTTAACACCTGCTGGTCGCGCTGAAACTTCTCGCTGGCCGACAGGGCCAGGGCGAAGAAGTCCGTGTCCTGCCAGCCGCAGGCCGTCAGGTCGGCCAGCACTGCGACTCGACTGGCGTTGAGATTGCGGATGCCACCAAGCAGTTCCAACCCGTTGCGCTTGGGCAGGTGCTCCAGGCAATCGACCAGAAGCGCCAAGTCGAAGCGCTGTGCTGCCAGTTCAGCCGGCAGCGGGCCCGGCGGTGCGCTCGCCAGGCTCGCCTCAGGGTGGGCCAGCAGGAAGGCATCAAGTGCCGGGAACCGCGTGCCCACCAGCAACAGGCGTTGCGGGGTGACGCGCTCGAGCAAGGCAGCGAGCGCCTGCTGCGGCGTGCGTTGGGAAAAACCGTCGGTCATTGCCAGTCCTCATCAAGATTAGCCAAGACTATCGGGCCAGCGCCTGTTGGCATAGGGCCGTGGCATGCGGTCATGGCAAATGGCTGGCAGGCTGAGCAAGCAGCGTCTTTACTGCCCTGATCGGCCACGATGCCGATTCCCCCCTAAAAGAGGCTATGAAATGAGCATAGTACGCACAGCTGTACCTCTGGTTCTGCTCACCAGTGTGTTGACTGGTTGCGCGGGTTTGCAAAAGACCGACTGGCCCAAATGTGCGGCGGTCGGCGGTGTGGGCGGCGCGGCACTTGGCGCTATTGAAAGCTCGAGTTGGGCAGGTTGGGGTGCACTGCTCGGGGGCGGGCTTGCAGCGGGGTATTGCTGGGCCCATGGGGATGGCGACGAAGACGGCGACGGCGTACCGGACAGCCGCGACAAGTGCCCAGGTACACCGCGCGGCGTCCAGGTCGATGCTAACGGTTGCCCGCCGCCTGCGCCGCAGGTCGAAGCTGTGGTCGTCGAGCAGGTGGTGGTCGAGAAAGAAGAAGTGATCGTCATCCGCGACGTGCATTTCGAATTCGACTCTGCAAGGCTCACCGCTGCCGACAAGCAGCGCCTCAATACCATCGCCACACGCCTGAAGCAGGAAGCGCCTTCGGCCCGCTTGAGCGTGAGCGGCCACACCGACAGCGTGGGCGCCGACAGCTACAACCAGAAACTCTCCGAGCGCCGTGCCCATTCGGTTACCGACTATCTGGTTGAAAGCGGCATTCCGCGCAACAGCTTCGTGTCCGTGGTCGGGGCTGGCGAATCCCAACCGGTTGCCGACAACGCCACTGCCGAGGGGCGCGCGATGAACCGTCGTACGGAAATCAAGATCCAACGGTGAGGCAATGGCGCCCGCGCACCGTTACAGCGCGGGCGCTCTGCAATCGCCTTGGGCGGTAATGGCCGGAGGACTAGACCTTGCCGAGCAGGATATGCGCTGGCGCGGTTCCCGACCGAGCAGTTACTGTGAAACGGTCGCGTTGGCCATCCCGGCAGTACGCCATACGGTGGGGCAGAGCATGAAATTCATCTTGAGCCTGGGCAAGCTCCTGACCATAGTCTTCTGGGGCGTAGTGCTGTACAACCAGATGGTGCCGCAACCTGTGCCGTTGAACCTGTTGATCAACGCCACGGGCTTGATGCTGGCGCTGCTGCACCTGCTCGAAATGCTGGTGTTCAATGCCAGTCTGCGCGGCCGTAGCCATCGCTGGTTCGACCGTCTGCAGATCCTGTTGACGGGCATTTTCCACATCATGTCCATCCCCCGCGCGCAAGAGGCGCCACGAAATGCGTAATCTGATGTTGTTCGCCCTGCTGGCCGCGCCGCTTGCGCAGGCACAGAACCTGGAAGTACCCGCCAATTCCATGCTGCGCCTGCCGACCAAGTCGGCCGAGGTGCACCTGGAGCAGCTCAGGGTGGCGGACGATGCCACCTTGCTGCTTCCCGCCACGCTCGCCTCGCTGACGGTCGATCGGCTGGAGCTGGGCCGTGATGCCCGTATCGCCGTGGCACCGGCCGATACCCCGCTCCTGATCGAGGCCGCCAGTGCCACCCTGGGTGCTGGCAGTGAGTTCAGTGCGCCGGGCGCGCCTGGGACCTATGAACGTGCCGCGCGTTCAGGGCGCGGGCTTGACCTCAAGCTTGCCCAGCTAGAGGGCGAACAACTGTCCATCGATGCCCGCGGTGGCGCGGGTGCGCCAGGATTCGCCGGGCTCGATGGCGCCAACGGCCAGGCCGGTGGCTGCACCTGGGGCCGTGCCAGCCGTGGTTTCAACGGGGATGATGGCGGCAATGGCCACGACGGTGCACCGGGTGGTCGAATTCGCCTGAGCGTACCCGAGGCTTTCCCGGCCGATCGCATCAGGGTGCGCCTTGACGGGGGCGCGCCGGGTAAGCCTGGTGCCGCAGGCAAGGCGGGCAAGGGCGGTGCGAGCAAGGGTTGCCTGGTCTACCGCACCTCGCCGGGCCACAGTGGCCGCGCCGGGCAACCGGGTCAGCCAGGCCTTGCCGGGGCTGCTGGCGAGCTGATCCTGCAGCGACTCTGATCGCTGCGGGTACGCTCAGAACATCAGGCGGGCACTGGCCACGGCGACCACGGCCAGGCCCAGCAGCAGGTTCACCCCCACCATCCGGCGGATGCGCCCCAGCACGGCCGCTGCCCCCGGCCAATCCTCGGCCTGGATCGCCGTTTTCATTTGCGCAAGCAGCAACGCCTGGATACGCATGAACAGGGCGAACATGACGATACCGCCCCCGATCATCACCTGGACGTACCGCGGCGCGGTTTCAAAGCCATTGAAGCGCAGGTGGATCATGCCCACGCCGCTTATCGCCAAAATCGCCACGGCCACCCAGATCCAGCCGAAGAAGCGTCGGAAAACTTCCGCCCATAACCGTAGCCTGGCAGGCCCGTCCAGCGCTGCAACCGTTGCCGGGCGCAGTACCATCCAGGCGAAGAACATGCCCCCCACCCAGACCAGGGCGGCCAGAACGTGCAGGGTGTAGGGCAGGGCAAAGGCAGTCATCCGGATCTCCATGCGGCATAAACAGCGTGAGCGGGGTATGATAGCCGCCCTATGCGCGATACTGAAAATATATCCAGCCCTTCGGGCGCCTGCACACCATGATCAGCACTGAACTCAAAGCCACCATCCAGGGCGCCTATACGCGATTTCTCGAAGCCAAGAGCCTCAAGCCGCGTTACGGCCAGCGCCTGATGATCGCCGAGGTAGCCAAGGTCCTCGGGGACATTCCCTGCGACGACGAAGGCCGTCGTGCCGGCGAGCCCGCCGTCGTGGCGGTGGAGGCGGGCACCGGTACCGGCAAGACGGTTGCCTACAGCCTGGCGGCCATTCCGGCGGCCAAGGCGGCAGGCAAGCGTCTGGTCATCGCCACTGCGACCGTGGCGCTGCAGGAGCAGATCGTCTTCAAGGACCTGCCTGACCTGATGCGCAACAGCGGGCTGAATTTCAGCTTTGCCCTGGCCAAAGGGCGGGGCCGCTACCTGTGCCTGTCCAAGCTCGACATCCTGGTCCAGGAAGGCCACGCCCAGACCTCCCAGGCGCAGTTGCTGGAGGAAGAAGGTTTTCGCATCGACGTGGACGAGCGCAGCCTGAAGCTGTTCAACAGCATGATCGAAAAGCTGGCCGGCAACCGTTGGGACGGTGATCGGGACAGTTGGCCAGACAGCCTCGAAGACGAGGACTGGGCACGGCTGACCACCGACCACAGCCAATGCACCGGCCGCCACTGTCCCAATTTCCAGCAGTGCGTGTTCTACAAGGCCCGTGAAGGCATGGGCAAGGTAGACGTAATCGTCACCAACCACGACATGGTGCTGGCCGACCTGGCACTGGGCGGCGGTGCGGTGCTCCCGGCCCCCCGGGACACCATGTACGTGTTCGACGAAGGGCATCACCTGCCAGACAAGGCCATCGGCCACTTCGCCCATTATTCACGGTTGCGTTCAACCGCCGACTGGCTTGAGCAAACCGCCAAGAACCTGACCAAGCTGCTGGCCCAGCACCCCCTGCCGGGCGATCTGGGCAAGCTGATCGAACAGGTGCCCGAGCTTGCCCGCGAAATCCGCACCCAGCAGCAGTTCATGTTCACGCTCTGCGAGCAGGTGGCCGATTTTCGTCCAGGCGAAGACAACGAAGGGCGTGAACGCCCCCGCTACCGTTTTCCAGGTGGCGTGGTACCCGATGAAATCCGCGAGGTCGGCGTCGAGCTGAAAAAAGGCTTTGCCCGCCTGAACGATGTGTTCACCCGCCTGACCGACCTGCTAAAGGAAGGCATGGGCGGCGAGGTCAGCATTGGCATCGCCAGCCACCAGGCCGAGGAGTGGTACCCGCTGTTCGGTAGCCTGCAGACCCGTGCCCAGGGCAACTGGGAATTGTGGACGGCGTTCACCGCCGAAGACCCCGAGGACAGTCCGCCCATGGCCCGCTGGCTGACCTTGGCCGAGAGTGGGGCACTGTTCGATATCGAGGTCAATGCCAGCCCCATTTTGGCGGCCGAGATGCTGCGGCGCAGCTTGTGGAACGTGGCACACGGCGCATTGGTCACTTCTGCGACCCTGACAGCGCTGGGCAAGTTCGACCGCTTCCGCATGCGTTCGGGGTTGCCCCGCGATGCGGTTTCCTGCGTGGTGCCCAGCCCGTTCGTGCACGGTGATGCAGGCCTGCTGCGGGTGCCCGACCTCAAGGCCGACCCCCGTGACGCCGCCGGCCACACCGCGGCCATCATTCGCGAGTTGCCGGGCATCGTCGAAGATGCCCGCGGCGCGCTGGTGTTGTTCTCGTCACGCAAGCAGATGCAGGACGTGTTCGATGGCCTGGACCGGGACTGGCGCAAGCTGGTGCTGATCCAGGGCAACTTGTCCAAGCAGGAAACCCTGAACAAGCACAAGGCCCGCGTCGACGACGGCCAGCACAGCGTGCTGTTCGGCCTGGCCAGCTTCGCCGAGGGCGTCGACTTGCCGGGGGCCTATTGCGAGCACGTGGTCATCGCCAAGATCCCGTTCGCCGTGCCTGACGACCCTGTCGAGGCGGCCTTGGCAGAGTGGATCGAAGCGCGAGGCGGCAATCCGTTCATGGAAATTGCCGTGCCTGATGCCTCGTTGCGCCTGATCCAGGCATGTGGCCGACTGTTGCGCACCGAGCAGGACCGCGGTGTCATCACCTTGCTGGACCGGCGCCTGGTCACCCAGCGCTACGGCAAGGCTATTCTCAATGCGCTGCCGCCATTTCGGCGGGAGATTTCCTGACGGCCGGAGCGCTTGCGCCGGCACGTTGTCCAACCTCAGTCGTGGGCCATGAGGGCCCTGAAGGAGAGACCCCGCCCTATGGTTCGCCGTACCTTGCCCGCTGTCATCGCCCTGCTGTTGAGTCCGCCGTTGCTGGCGGGGCAGCAGACGTTGTTCAGCTTCGTGCGCCCGGCCTCGGTGGTCAATGTCGCAACCGTGGATGCCGGCATGCCCCAGTACAACGCCGAGCAGACCGCCCAGGGCGAGGTGTTGCGACGCGTGGTGTTCAACGCCGCCGAGCGGCCGACCTTGCGCATGAGCCCGCAAAGCGGCACCTGGGACTGGTCTAGCGGCCGCTTCCTGACCCTGCGCCTGCAAAACGCGATGGCCTGGGCGCTGACCTTGGATGTGACGGTGCAGGGCAATGACGGCCGTACGCTGACCAGCCGTATCGACTTGCCGGCAGGACCTGCGCAAACAGTGATGGTGCCGTTGACAGCGCGTTCGCCCCTGCAGCAAGGGCTGCGTGCAGGCCCGCCCATGCCGTGGAGCTTCGGCGGCCAGCGCGTGCTACTCGGCAGCAGCACGGGCGCGGTGGACCTGGCACAGGTCGCGGCGGTCAGCCTGAGCATCCCTGGTCCCAAGGCAGCCCAGAGCCTGCTGATCGAGCGCGTGGGTATTCAGGATGACGACCAGGCGTGGCAGGCGGCCTACCGCGAACTCATCGACGCCTACGGCCAGTCCACGCGCAGCACCTGGCCTGAGAAAGTAACCAGTGATGAGCAGCTCAAGGCGAGCGCCGGGCGTGAACAACAGCAGATCAGGGGGTGGTTGGCCGAACGTGAAAAGCAGCCGCTGGACACCTATGGCGGCTTGACGGCAGGCACGCCCTTCGAGGCTACCGGGTTCTTCCGTACCGAAAAACGCGAGGGTCGTTGGTACCTGGTGACGCCGCTGGGGCACCCGTTCTATTCCCTGGGCGTCAATGCCGTGGCCGCAGATGGCGGGCGCACGTATGTGGCGGGGCGCGAGGGGATGTTCAAGGCGCTGCCGCAACAGGGCGAGCCCTTGTCCGCCTTCTATGGCCAGGGCAATAACGATGACGGCAATGCCTCGTCCCAGGGGCGCGCCTTCAAGAAGGGGCAGTGGTTCGACTTCTATGCCGCCAATCTCGAACGCACCTACGGAGCACCGTGCCAGGGGGCCGACCCGCAGGCGCCAGCGCAGCCAGCCAATTGCCCTCCTGCCAAGTTGGACAGCGCCCGCTGGCAGCGCCATACACTCGACCGGCTGCAGGCCTGGGGCTTCAACACATTGGGCAACTGGAGCGATGCGGCCTTAGGCGAGCACCAGCGCGTGCCTTACACCTTGCCGCTGTCCATCGTGGGCGATTACGCGAGCATCAGCACCGGCATGGACTGGTGGGGCCGCATGCCCGATCCCTTCGACCCACGCTTTGCGATGGCCACCGAACGGGCCGTGGCCATCGCCGCCCGCGACCACCGCGATGACCCTTGGCTGATTGGTTATTTTGCCGACAACGAGCTGGCCTGGGCGGCCCCGGGCGATGACCCGAAAGCGCGCTATGGGCTGGCCTACGGTACATTGCGCCTGACCACCGACGTACCGGCCAAGCGCGCATTCCTCAAGCAGCTGCGTGACAAGTACCGAAATCAGGAAGGCTTGTCCAAGGCCTGGGGCATCGAGCTGTCGGCTTGGGAGTTGATGGAAGACCCCGGTTTCGAGGCCCCACTGCCCAGCCCGGAACACCCGGAAATCGAACGCGACTACCAGTATTTCCAGCAGGTGTTCGCCCAGACCTATTTCAAGACCCTCGCCGACTCGCTCAAGTGGCATGCGCCGAATCACCTCTTGCTGGGTGGGCGGTTTGCCGTGAGTACGCCCGAAGCGGTCAAGGCCTGCGCCGAGTTCTGCGATGTGCTCAGCTTCAATTTCTATACCCTCAAGCCTCAGGACGGCTATGACTTCGCGCGCCTGGCGGAGCTGGACAAGCCGGTGCTGGTGTCCGAGTTCCAATTCGGCTCGCGCGATCGCGGGCCGTTCTGGCCGGGGCCGGTGGAGGTCGCACGCGAGGAAGACCGCGGGCCTGCCTATGGCAATTTCCTCAAGGCGGCGCTCGCCCAACCCACGATCGTCGGCGCCCATTGGTTCCAGTACCTTGACCAGCCTGCCAGCGGCCGATTGCTGGACGCAGAGAACGGGCACCTGGGGTTGGTTGCCATCACCGACATCGCCTACCCAGGCTTCGTCCAGGCCGTGCGCAAGAGCAACCTCGAAGCATTGGACCAGTTGCGCGCGCACAGCCAAGCGCCAGCGTCGCCGTGACGAGCGATGGGCGCCTGTAGGCAAAAGGCCGAACTACTGAAACAATGCAGGCCCTTTTGCCAACATGCCGCATGGAGAACACAGGGTGCAGATTCAGGGTCATTTTGAGCTGAAATTCGAAGCAGTGCGCGAAGCCTTCGCGGCGCTGTTCGATGATCCCCAGGAACGCGGGGCTGCGCTGTGCATTCAGGTGGGCGGTGAAACGGTAGTGGACTTGTGGGCGGGCACCGCCGACAAGGATGGCCAGCAGCCCTGGCACAGCGACACCATCGCCAACCTGTTTTCCTGCACCAAACCCTTTGCCGCCGTCACCGCCTTGCAACTGGTGGGCGAGGGCAAACTCGAACTGGATGCCCCGGTGGCGCGTTATTGGCCTGAGTTCGGTCAGGCGGGCAAAGCGGCTATCACGCTACGACAATTGCTCAGCCACCGTGCCGGTCTGCCTGCGATTCGCGAGCTGCTGCCAGCCGAGGCCCTTTACGACTGGCAGGCAATGGTCGATGCCCTGGCCGCGCAAACACCGTGGTGGACACCGGGTAGCGAGCACGGCTACGCCGCTATCACCTTTGGTTGGCTGATCGGTGAGTTGATTCGTCGCGCAGATGGGCGCGGCCCAGGCGACTCCATCGTGGCGCGTACGGCGCGGCCGCTGGGGTTGGACTTCCATGTGGGGCTGGCCGACGAGGAGTTTCATCGGGTGGCCCATATTGCACGCGGCAAGGGCAACCCTGGTGACGCTGCTGCCCAGCGCCTGCTGCAGGTGACGCTGCGTGAGCCCGAGGCGCTGTCTACAAGGGCGTTTACCAACCCACCCGCCATTCTGACCAGTACCAACAAACCTGAGTGGCGGCGCATGCAGCAACCCGCAGCCAATGGCCATGGCAATGCCCGCAGCCTGGCTGGGTTCTATGCAGGCCTGCTCGAAGGCAGCCTGCTGGAGTCGGAGCTGCTGGAGGCGTTCACTCGCCAACACAGCCTAGGCCAGGACCGGACCTTGCTGACCCAGACGCGCTTCGGGCTGGGCTGCATGCTCGACCAGCCTGATGTGGCCAATGCCACCTTCGGCTTGGGTGCTCGCGCCTTCGGTCACCCCGGTGCCGGGGGCTCGGTCGGGTTTGCAGATCCGGAGCGAGATGTGGCTTTTGGCTTTGTCGTCAATACCTTGGGCCCCTACGTGCTGATGGACCCTCGCGCCCAGAAACTGGTGCGCGTACTTGGGCAATGCCTTTGATCGGTTAGTGCGGGTATTGCCCAGCCTCTTTGACTATCCTCAATGCCGACGCCTCAAGAGTGTGGGCAAAATTTCTTTCTAATTCATGGTGTATCGCTGATGTCTTCACATAAAACCTTAGCACTCGCCCTGTGCCTGACCGCTGTCACCGGCTGCGCCAGCCATCCCGAGGGTTCTGCCAAGAGCGCCAGTTCAAGCTGGTGGCCATTCGGCTCGGACAAGGTCGCCGAACAGGAAGTGAAGGCAGCAGTCACGGAAAAGGTCGCCAAGGCCGACGCCAAATCCGAAAGCAGCAGCCGCTGGTGGTGGCCGTTTGGCGGTGAGCAGAAGCAGGCCCAAGGGCCGGTGGTGCCGAAGATCGACCAACAGGCCACCCAGGCCTGGTTGGACGAGTACGAACCCAAGCTGCGCGAGGCCATCAAGGACAGCAAGCTGGAGCTCGAGCGGCGCGACAACGTGCTGGCAGTCACCTTGCCAGTAGACGGCGCGTACAACCCTGACCGTCCGAACATGTTATTGCCCGTCACCCTGGGCCCCATCACCCGCGTGGCCAAGACGGTCGAAGGCGACCCCAAGACGGCCGTGCTGGTGCTGGGCCACGCCGACACCAGCGGCGTGGTGGCTGCCAACCAGAAGCTGAGCCTTGAGCGGGCTGCCTCGGTATCGGCCATCTTCCGCCTGAGCGGGTTACAACGTGATCGCCTGATCCTCAAGGGCATGGGCTCGGTGATGCCTCGCGCCGCCAACGACAGTGCCGAAGGCCGTGCGCTGAACCGCCGCGTGGAAATGCTGCTGACCCCACAGAACACCATGGTCGCGCTGCTGAGCAAGTATCAACAGGCCACGCCAACGCCGTCGCCGGCTGCCATGGTAGCCGTGCAGGATGCCAAGGCACCTGTGACCAAGGCTACAGCCGCCAAGGCCCAGCCAAGCAAAGCTGCAGCCAAGCCAGCCGGCAAAACCGCTGCCAAGAAGCCTGCCGCCAAAGCCAAGTCACCGGCCAAGACGGCGACCAAAAAAGCGGCGGCCGCCAAACCTGCCGCCAAGAAAGCTGCCACTGACAAGAAGGTAGCTGCCAACAGCCCTGCGAAGACCAACTGATCGTCAAGGAACGCAGCAATGACCCAATCCCTGGCCGATATGCGCCGCGATTACACCCGCGACGGCCTGACCGAGGCTCAGGCCCCGGCCGAGCCGTTCGCCTTGTTTCACCAATGGTTCGGCGATGCCGTGCAAACAGAGCAGGCGCCGGTGGAAGCTAACGCCATGACCCTGGCCACGGTGGACGCCGATGGGCGACCGCACTGCCGTGTGCTGTTGCTCAAGGGGCTGGACGAGCAGGGCTTCACGTTCTTCACCAACTACGACAGCGCCAAGGGTAGGCAGCTGCAGGCCAACCCGTTCGCCGCCATGACCTTTTTCTGGCCGGCGCTCGAACGGCAAGTGCGTATCGAGGGCCGTGTCGAGAAGGTCTCGGCCAAGGAATCGGACGATTACTACCAGGTCAGGCCGTTGGGCAGCCGCCTGGGCGCCTGGGCATCGCCCCAGAGCCAGGTGATCGCTGGGCGCGAGGCGCTCGAAACCTTGGTCAAGGCGACCGAGGCGCGTTTCTCCGACACCCAGCCTCATTGCCCCGAGCATTGGGGTGGCTATCGCCTGCTGCCAGAGCGCATCGAGTTCTGGCAAGGGCGCGCCAGTCGCCTGCATGACCGCCTGAACTACCGCAAGGCGGCCCAAGGCTGGCATCGCGAGCGTCTCGCGCCTTGATACACGGGGCTACGAGATAGCCCCATCGGCTCTGTTCTTCAGCGCGAATACGCCGCCGCCTCCTGCGCAAGCCACTGAGCCAGTGCCTTGCGCCCCATCTTCGACTGACGCGCATGTTGCAACCGCTGCAGCATGTACGCCTGCTTGTGCGGGTCGCCACCTGCCAGTGACAGCGCCAGGTCACGGTCCATCCATCGCCGCATGCGCACGTACAGCCAGGCGTGGAAACCCAACCCGGCGAGGGTGGCGACCACGACGATGAAGTAATCCATGGTTATCCTTGGTCTGATGGGTAAGCGCCCTGCCTGACCGCGTTGGCTGTACGCTGGCTGAATGAAAGCAATTTTATGCAGTGAGTACCGTGACAGCCGTCAATGTGCAGCGTCTAATGAGTACCTGACTTATGGAGATTCTACCCATGCGTAAATCCGCTTTGCTGGTTGCGACCTTCACAGCCACCGCGCTGCTACTCGGTGGCTGTGCGTCAAACTTGAGCGGCGACAGCTATTCGCGCGATGAGGCCCGCCGTGTGCAAACCGTGCGCATGGGCACCATCGAATCGCTGCGCCCTGTAAAGATCGAAGGTACCAAGACGCCGATTGGCGGAGGCGCTGGTGCCGTAGTGGGTGGCCTGGCGGGCAGCGCCGTCGGTGGCGGGCGTGGCAGCATCGTCGCTGCCGTGATTGGTGCCGTTGCCGGTGGCCTGGCCGGTTCGGCCGCCGAAGAGGGCATCACCCGTACCCAGGGTGTGGAGATCACGGTGCGCGAAGACGACGGCAGCATGCGCGCTTATGTGCAGTCCGTGCAGGAAAACGAGATTTTCCGAGTGGGCGACCGTGTGCGCATCATGACGGTCGATGGCACCAGCCGCGTCTCGCACTGATCAACGCCCTGGAAAAACCCGATCAGGCTTCTGGCCTGGTCGGTTTTTTTTGTACCGGCATTTCAGGGCTTGCTACTGGGCCAGCATGGCCTTGGCCACCGCTTCAGCAACCCGAATGCCATCAACCCCTGCAGACAGAATGCCACCTGCATAGCCCGCCCCTTCGCCGGCAGGGAACAGCCCCTTTACGTTCAGGCTCTGGAAGTCGTCGCCCCGCGTGATGCGAAGCGGCGAAGAGGTGCGGGTCTCGATCCCGGTCAACACCGCGTCATGCAGGTTATAGCCCTTGATTTGCTGATCAAAGGCGGGCAAGGCCTCGCGTATTGCCTCAATGGCGAAGGCCGGCAGGCTTGGCGCCAGGTCACCCAGGGTCACGCCAGGCTTGTAGGACGGCTCGACACTGCCCAGTGCGGTCGAAGGCTTGCCAGCCACGAAATCGCCCACCAGCTGCGCCGGTGCTTGGTAGTTGCTCCCGCCCATGACGTAGGCGTGCGCTTCCAGGCGCTCTTGCAACTCGATGCCGGCCAGCGGGCCGCCGGGGTAGTCCCGTTCCGGGTCGATGCCGACGACGATGCCGGAGTTGGCATTGCGTTCGTTGCGTGAGTACTGGCTCATGCCATTGGTGACGACGCGGCCGGGTTCACTGGTGGCGGCCACTACCGTGCCGCCTGGGCACATGCAGAAGCTGTAGACCGACCGCCCGTTCTTGGCGTGATACACCAGCTTGTAGTCCGCCGCACCCAGTTTGGGGTGGCCTGCATATTTGCCCAGGCGCGCCTTGTCGATGAGCGATTGCGGGTGCTCGATGCGGAAACCGACGGAAAACGGTTTGGCTTCCATGTACACACCCTGAGCATGCAACATGCGGAAGGTGTCCCGGGCGCTATGGCCCAATGCCAGAACCACATGCCGTGAAAGCAGCTGCTCCCCACTTTCAAGCACCACGCCCTGAACCTGACCTTCTTCGATCAGCAGGTCGGTGACCTTTTGTTCGAAACGAACCTCGGCCCCCAGGGCGATCATTTCCTGGCGCATCTGCTCGACCATGCCGGTGAGGCGGAAGGTGCCGATGTGCGGCTTGTTGATGTACAAGATCTCGTCAGGCGCGCCGGCCTTGACGAACTCCTCCAACACCTTGCGGCCGTGATGCTGCGGGTCCTTGATCTGGCTGTACAGCTTGCCGTCGGAGAATGTCCCGGCGCCGCCTTCGCCGAACTGCACGTTGGACTCGGGGTTGAGCACGCTCTTGCGCCACAGGCCCCAGGTGTCCTTGGTGCGCTGGCGCACTTCCTTGCCGCGTTCGAGGATGATCGGCTTGAAGCCCATCTGCGCCAGCAGCAAACCGGCGAAAATCCCGCACGGGCCCAGGCCCACCACGATGGGTCTTGCGCCCAGGCCCTCAGGAGCATGGGCGACATACTTGTAGGTCACGTCCGGCGCGGGCCCGACGTTATGGTCGTCGGCGAACCTGCGCAGCAACTCTTCTTCGTTGCTGGCATGCAGGTCGATGGTGTAGATGAACAGCAGTTCGGTGTTCTTCTTGCGCGCATCGTAGCTGCGCTTGAACAGGTTGAAGCTGATCAGCTGCTCGTCGCGGATGCCCAGGCGCTGGACGATGGCCTCGCGCAGTGCTTCATCGGGATGGTCCAGGGGCAGCTTGAGTTCGGTGATTCGTAGCATGGCAGGGTCCAGTATCCCGGCCATGGGCGGCCGGCGGCTTAACACAAACCGCCAAGTATAAAGCTTTAGCCGCCTCGACTGGCAGGATTAAGCCGCCCGGTCATCAGTCATCGCGCGCGCCACCGTAATAACCGCAGCCTTGCAGGGTCGTGCCATCAATGCGCAGCTCGGCGCGCAGATGGTTGAACGCGCCCGTGGCCGGGTCCATGCAGCGCTGTGGCGCCAGCCAGAGTTCGACGCGCTGCCCATTGGCTTCGCTGGTCAGCGTCAAGCCGCCACCGGGTACCTGCTCCTCCAAAAAGGGCAGGGCAAGCGGGGGTTGGTCGGCACGGTTGAGCACCATGCCCCGGCTATTGGCCTTGACGTCCCAGTCAGGCTTGTGGCCACCGGCTCGCAGGGTGAGCTGCTTGAAGTTGGGGTCGATGCACCCATTGCTGGCGTGTTCCAGGCGGTACAGGCGGCGCAGGTCCAGCTGCCCATCGGTATTGGCCTGCTTGCTGCCTGTAAGCCGGCCACGCACGTCGGCGAACAGGGTGTCGTTGGCACCGGTTGCAAGGTTCGCTGCTTCCTGCAGGATACCCGTGGCGGCGGCATCGTTGATGACGAAGCTGCGGGGTTCGTTGCAGGGCTTGAATAGCAACTGCCCACCGGCAGCGTGAACCTGGCCTTGCATGCGGGTGCTGCCGATATCAGGGTCGGCGGGTTTTTCGGCCAGGAGCTGGCAGCCCGCGAACAGGGGCAACAAGGCGGTCAGTAGCAGGGAAGGGGTCAGGCGCATGACGGGCTCCGGTGTTCGAGAGGCCGTCACGTTACTGAGGCAGGCAGGGGCAATACAAGCCCGGCGAAGATAAATAGACGGCTGCCACCTGCGCGCAGTCCGTGCTGTTTGATCGTGAACCGGGGGTGCAAGCGTGCAGTGTCAAGATAACGGGGCCCTGGCAGGCCCCGCTGGCATCAACCGCCTAGATAGGCGTCACGCACTTTTGGATCGGTCAGCAGCCCTTCGCCCGTACCCTGCATCACCACATGCCCATTCTCCAACACATAGGCCCGGTCGGCGATCTTCAGTGCCTGGTTGGCGTTCTGTTCTACCAGGAACACTGTCACGCCATCACGGCGCAGTTGTTCGATGATGTCGAAGATCTGCTGGATGATGATCGGTGCCAGGCCCAGGGAGGGTTCGTCGAGCAGCAGCAACTTGGGTTTGCTCATCAGGGCACGCCCGATGGCCAGCATCTGCTGTTCGCCCCCGGACATGGTGCCGCCGCGCTGGGCATACCGCTCCTTCAGGCGCGGAAACAGCTGCAGCACTTTGTCCAACTGCGCCTGATAGTCGCCCTTGTCGGTGAAGAACCCGCCCATGGCCAGGTTCTCCTCGACGGTCAGCCGGGCGAACACCCGGCGGCCTTCGGGCACCACGGCAATGCTCTTGCGCATGATGTGCGAGGAGGGCTGGCCGACCAGTTCCTCGCCCAGGTACTTGATGCTGCCGCTGTGGGCTTGGGGTGAACCGCACAGGGTCATGAGCAAAGTGGATTTGCCGGCGCCGTTGGCGCCGATCAGGGTGACGATTTCGCCCTGGTTGATCTCCACGTTGACGCTGTGCAGCGCCTGTATCTTGCCGTAGAAAGTGGAAACGTTCTCGAACTTCAGCATTTACGCTTCCCCCAGGTAGGCTTTGATCACTTCAGGGTTGTCGCGGATTTCCTGGGGCGTGCCGTGGGCCAGGGGCGTGCCCTGGTTGATGACCACAATGTGATCGGAAATGCTCATCACCAGCTTCATGTCATGCTCGATCAGCAGCACGGTCACGTTGTGTGATTCACGCAAATAGGCAATCAATGCCTTGAGGTCCTCGGTCTCTTTCGGGTTCAACCCGGCAGCCGGCTCGTCGAGCATGATGATCCGCGGGCGGGTCATCATGCAGCGGGCGATTTCCAGGCGCCGTTGCTGGCCGTAGGCGAGGGTGCCGGCGGTGCGATTGGCGAATTCGGTCAGGTTGACCTTGTCCAGCCAGTACTGCGCCCGCTCCATGGCTTCCTTTTCACTGCGGCGAAACCCCGGGGTCTTGAACAGCCCGGCGAAGAAGTTGGTGTTCAAGTGCCGGTGCTGGGCGATCAGCAGGTTTTCGAGCGCCGTCATTTCCTTGAACAGGCGCACGTTCTGGAAGGTGCGTACCACTCCCTTGCGCGCGATCTGGTGCCCGGCCAGGCCTTGGATGGGCTCGCCATCGAGCAGGATGGTGCCGCCGCTGGGCCGGTAGAAACCGGTCAGGCAGTTGAACACCGTGGTTTTGCCGGCGCCGTTCGGACCGATCAGCGCCACCACTTGTTTTTCCTTGACGGTCAGGCCTACGCCATTGACCGCCAACAAGCCGCCGAAGCGCATGCTAAGGCCGCTGACTTGCAGAATTTCGCGGCTCATCGACGCAGCTCCATGTGGGGACGTTGCATTGGCAGCAGACCTTGCGGACGCCAGATCATCATCAGCACCATCAGCGCACCGAACATCAGCATCCGGTATTCACTGAATTCGCGCATCAGCTCCGGCAGCAGGATCATGACGATGGCAGCGAGGATCACGCCAAGCTGCGAGCCCATGCCGCCGAGCACCACAATGGCCAGGATGATGGCCGACTCGATGAACGTGAACGATTCCGGCGTCACCAGCCCTTGGCGAGCGGCAAAGAAGCTGCCGGCAAAACCTGCGAAGCAGGCACCCAGGGTGAAGGCCGAGAGCTTGATCACGGTGGGGTTCAGGCCCAGGGCACGGCAGGCGATCTCGTCTTCGCGCAACGCTTCCCAGGCACGGCCGATGGGCATGCGCAACAAGCGGTTGATCACGAACAGCGCAAGCAGTGCCAGCAACAGTGCAACCAGGTACAGGAAGATGACCTTGTTGATCGAGTTGTAGGGCAGGCCGAAATACTCGTGGAAGGTCTGCATGCCCTCGGCGGCGCGTCGCTCGAAGGTAAGGCCGAAGAATTCGGGCTTGGGAATGTTGCTGATGCCGTTGGGGCCACCGGTCCAGTCGGTGAGGTTACGCAGGAACAGGCGAATGATCTCGCCGAAGCCCAGCGTCACGATCGCCAGGTAGTCACCCCGCAGGCGCAACACCGGAAAACCGAGCAGGAAGCCAAAGGTGGCGGCCATCAGTCCGGCAATCGGCAGGCAGACCCAGAAACTCCACCCCAGATAGTGCGACAGCATGGCGTAGCTGTAGGCACCCACGGCGTAGAAGCCCACATACCCCAGGTCCAGCAACCCGGCCAGGCCGACCACGATGTTCAGGCCAAGGCCGAGCAACACGTAGATCAGGATCAGGGTGGCGATGTCGACCGCGCCGCGCGATCCGAAGAAGGGCCAGATCAGGGCCACCACGACCAGCCCCAGAATCACCCAGCGCTGGGTTTTGGGAAGGGTCAGGTAGTTGCTTAGCGCAGGTGGGATCAGCTTGCGGTCCGAGCGACGGCTCATCACCGAGCTCCACTGCCGGTCGAACAGCACCCGCAGGAACATCAGCACCGAGCAAACGGCGATGATGCTGATAGTGAACGAGCCCTGGCTATGCACCACCAGGCTGATGCCGTCGATGCTCAGCTTCAGGCCGAGCACCGGGAAGGCCACGGCCCATACCAGCAAGGCGCTGAAAAACGCCGGTTTGAGATTCTTGTTCATACTTTTTCAACCTCCGGGCGGCCCAGAATGCCGGTCGGCCGGAACAACAGGACGAGAACCAATAAGCCGAATGCCACGACGTCCTTGTACTGGTCGCCGAAGATGTCGGCGCCGAACGCTTCGGCCACACCCAGCACCAGCCCACCGAGCATGGCGCCCGGAATGCTGCCGATACCGCCTAGCACCGCGGCGGTAAAGGCCTTCAGGCCAACAAGGAAGCCGGCGTTAGGGTTGATGACCCCGTATTGCATGCTCAGCAGCACGGCCGCGACGGCCGCCAGGGCAGCACCGATGACGAAGGTGAGGGCGATGATGTTGTTGGTGTTGATGCCCAGCAAGTTGGCCATCTTGATGTCCTCGGCGCAGGCGCGACACGCGCGGCCCAGTCGCGAACGGGAGATGAACAGGGTCAGCAGGGTCATGGCCACCAGTGTTACCACGAACACCAGTACTTGCATGTAGGACACCAGGACTTCTTCTGCGCCGCCTGG
Source organism: Pseudomonas sp. DE0157 (assembly GCF_007678615.1). Classification (NCBI taxonomy): domain Bacteria; kingdom Pseudomonadati; phylum Pseudomonadota; class Gammaproteobacteria; order Pseudomonadales; family Pseudomonadaceae; genus Pseudomonas; species Pseudomonas sp. DE0157. The sequence continues at coordinate 11,175 of NZ_VEJN01000015.1, read as the reverse complement.
TCCGAACGAGAAGCTGCCCGGAATCAGGTTGGGAATGGACTTGTCCTTGGAGTCTTGGGACAACAGCACGGTGTTCTGCAGGAAAATCGACATACCGATGGCAGAAATCAGCGGAATCAGCCGGTTACTGTTGCGCAGCGGGCGGTAGGCAACCCGTTCGATGCTGTAGCCATAGGCACTGGTCACGAAAATGGTCGCGACGAAGGCAACGGTCATCAGGATCGGTAGCGAATGAATACCCATCATGGCCAGACCCGCCAAGGCGATGAACGCCACATACGAGCCGATCATGTAAACCTCGCCGTGGGCGAAGTTGATCATGCCGATGATGCCGTACACCATCGTGTAGCCGATGGCGATCAAGGCATAGGTGCTGCCGATGGTCAATCCATTAACCAGTTGTTGGAAGAAATGGTAGATCTCAGGCATTACAGCGCTCCTAAAAACCTGATTTGCATTTCGCTGGCCGGGGTACGGCCAGGAAACCGCGGGTGACGGTTTTAAGATTTTCAGGTGAGCCCGTCCCCGGATCGCGGGGGCGGGCCCATGAACCTCGTAAAACAAAGCCCACTGCTCGCACAGTGGGCTTCTCGGTCAGCTATTAGTCACGCTTGTTACTGAGGGGAGACTTCAGTCTTCGGTTTGCCGAAGTGCCATTCGTAAACCACGAACTTGAAGTCTTTGAGGTCACCCTTGTCGTCATAGGCCAGGGTGCCGGTAGGGGTCTTGAACGAGCCACTGTGGATAGCCTCGGCCACCTTGTCGGTGTCCTCGGATTTCGCGGCTTTGATGCCTTGGGCGATCAGCTCGACGGCCGAGTAGGCAGGGAAGACGAACGGGCCGCTCGGGTCCTTGCCGTCAGCCTTGATCGCGTCGACGATCTTCTTGTTCTCAGGGTCGGCATCGAACGACTTGGGCAGGGTGACCAGCAGGCCTTCGGAGGCATTCTGGGCGATTTGCGAAATGGAGTCGTTACCCACGCCTTCCGGGCCCATGAACTTGGCTTTCAGGCCTTTTTCCTGCGCTTGACGCAGGATCAGGCCCAGCTCTGGGTGGTAGCCGCCGTAGTACACGAAATCGACGTTGTTCTGCTTGAGCTTCTGGATGATGGACGAGAAGTCCTTGTCGCCGGCGTTGAGGCCTTCGAACACGGCAACCTTGGTGCCTTTTTGCTCCAGGGTCTGCTTGACGGCCGTGGCGATGCCTTCACCGTACTGCTGTTTGTCGTGCAGTACCGCGACTACCTTGGGCTTGACGTGGTCGGCGATGTAGTTGCCGGCGGCAGGGCCTTGGGCGCTGTCCAGGCCGATGGTGCGGAAGATCAGCTTGTAGCCGCGGGAGGTGATTTCCGGGGACGTTGCCGCCGGGGTGATCATGATCACGCCTTCGTCTTCGTAGATGTCGGACGCTGGCTGGGTAGAGCTGGAGCACAGGTGGCCGATGACGAACTTGACGCCGTCGTTGACCACTTTGTTGGCGACGGCCACGGCCTGTTTAGGGTCGCAGGCGTCGTCATATTCCTTGGCTTCGAGCATCTTGCCATCGACACCGCCTGCGGCGTTGATGTCCTTGATGGCTTGCTTGGCACCGATGAACTGCATGTCGCCATACTGGGTCACGGGGCCGGTCTTGGGCCCGGCGATCCCGATCTTGATGGTGTCGGCGGCAAACGAATGGCTGGCTACCCCGGCCAGAACCATTGCAGCGAACAGCTTGGAAATCTTGATCATAGTGCTCCACTCATTCTGTTGTAATTCTTATAGTCCTGGCGGCCAGGGCTACAGACCAGGCGGGTTGCGGCGTGGTCATGCCAACGCGCAAGCCCACCTTCCCCGGAACATGTCCCGGAACTGTACCGGTACAGTGTAGAGCGCTGTCTGCGCGCTTGAAAAGCGGGCAAAAAGCGCCTGGTTTCACGGTTGTCGCTTGCTTGACACTAAAGTACAAAAAGGCGCCATCAGATGGCCTATATTGGCAGTCGCACCTCGAAAAGATGCGGCCTGCCAGCCAATTGCATATTTGAAACCAGGTTTTTCTGCAAAAATGCCGGCCCTTTCAAAGCCAGATTTCCAGCGGATATTCCCATGACTGATCGAACAAGCACCCTCTATGCCAAATTGCTCGGAGAGACCGCCACCATCGAGTGGAAAGCCCTGGAAAGATTCTGGGCAAAAGGTGACCTGATTTGGGTCGATCCCGCCCTGGATCTGATCACCGTGGCCACGGCAATGGCCGAAAACCGCAGTGATCTCTTCGATAAGTGGCGCACTGATGGCACTGTCGGCCCGGTGACGGCAGAACAGGCCAGTGAACTGCAAACCCGCGATCCAGAGATCTGGGCGGTGGTTGTGGCGCCGTTCATCGTCATTCAAGTCAGGCAGTGAATAGCAGCCTTGTGCTTTTTTGGTGCGCGAAAACGCGCAGGCGCCTCTTTTGGGTGCTCGTCATTGCTCAATTGAGGTAGAGGTAAGTAACAATTCGGCGTGGCGGTAACAGTTTACGGCATGCGTAAAGGTGGTCGTCGCCGCAGTCACGCAGCGCGGCGTTGCCCCAGCCCCTTTTTCAGCCAGGAGTACCTGATGAGCAACGCATTACCTTCACTTGGTTTCGCTGATGTCGGTCTGATGGGCCTGCCGATGTGCAAGCGCCTGCTGGCGGCCGGCTATCGGCTGTGGGTATGGAACCGCAGCCCGGAAAAATGCCAGGCGCTGGTTGCCGCAGGCGCACGACTGGCCGCAAGCCCCGCCGAGCTTGCACGGCAGGTGGACATGGTATTGCTATGCCTGGCCGATACCGCCGTGGTGCGCGAGGTGGTATTTGGCGATCAGGGCGTTGCTGCAGGCGGGCGGCAGGGCCAGCTACTGGTGGATTTTTCCAGCCTGGAGCCTGGCGCTACCCGGGAAATGGCAGCCCAACTGGGCGCCTTGTGTGGGATGGCCTGGCTGGATGCCCCGGTGTCCGGCGGCACGGCGGGCGCGCAGGCAGGTACACTGGCCATCATGGTGGGCGGGGAGGAGGCTGACCTGGCGCGTGCTCGCCCAGTGCTGGAGGTACTTGGTCAGCGGGTGACGCACATGGGGGGCGTTGGCGCGGGCCAAGTGACCAAGGCCTGCAACCAGATGATCGTGGCGTGCAATGCCCTGGTCATTGCCGAGGTCATCGCGCTGGCCGAGCGTTCCGGGGTGGACGCCGGGTTGATCGCCCAGGCCCTGGCAGGCGGATTTGCTGATTCCAAGCCTTTGCAGATATTGGCCCCGCAGATGGCAGAAAGCCGTTTCGCTCCCATAAAGTGGCATGTGCGAACGCTGCTCAAGGACCTGGATGGTGCCGTGAAGTTTTCACGCGAACAGGGCGCGGCGACACCGCTGACGGGTCTGGCTGCCCAATTGATGCGCTTGCACGGCAGTCAGGGTTACCTGGACCAGGACCCTTCGACCTTGGTCGAGCAGTATCGAATCAAACGCCAGGACTAGGTGCTGCCCAAGCGCGCGGTAGGGAAACCGCGCGAGGTTGGGACGGTCTGACCTGCAGCGGCCTCATCCCAAGACGGGTAAGGCCGCTGCAGGTCAGGCGGGCCCGCTGCGGTCAGCCTGCGACCAGTACGCGGATCGCTTCAAGGCGCAGCGCTGCTTTGGCCAACATGGCCAGGCCCTCTTCGCGCTGCTTGCGCAACGCGTCGATTTCACTGTCCCTCACGCTTGGGTTGACCGCTTGCAGTGCCACCAGGCGTGCGAGCTCTTCGTCGGCCTCGGCGGCCAGGCGTCGTTGGGCTTCGGCCACCCGTTGCTCGTGTAGCGGGACGATCTTTTCTTCGCCGCTGCCGATACGCTTTGCAAGCACGTCGCGCTGTGCCTGGACGAACTTGTTGGCACTGGCACGGGGTACGCTTTCGAGCTGATCGTTCAGGGTCTCGAATGCTACCCGCGACGCCAGGTCATTGCCGTTGGCATCAAGCAGGCAGCGCAGGGCGGCTGGCGGCAGGTACCGGCCCAGTTGCAAGCTGCGCGGCGCGACCACCTCGCTGACGAACAGCAACTCGAGCAGCACGGTCCCAGGCTTGAGCGCCTTGTTCTTGATCAGCGCCACAGCGGTATTGCCCATCGAGCCGGACAGCACCAGGTCCATGCCGCCTTGCACCATCGGGTGCTCCCAGGTCAGGAACTGCATGTCTTCACGCGACAGCGCCTGGCCGCGGTCATAGGTAATGGTCACACCTTCGTCATCGCCCAAAGGGAAGCTGGCATCGAGCATCTTCTCGCTGGGCTTTAGGATCAGCGCGTTTTCCGAATGGTCTTCACTGTCGATACCGAACGCATCGAACAGGGTTTCCATGTAGATCGGCAGGGCGAACTGATCGTCCTGCTCGAGGATGGCCTCCACCAGCGCTTCACCCTCTCCGGCGCCGCCGGAATTGAGTTCGAGCAAGCGGTCACGGCCGGTATGCAGCTCGGCTTCGAGCCGCTCACGTTCGCTTCGCGCTTCGTTGACCAGGCTGTCCCAGGCCTTGCTGTCATCACTGTCCAGCAGTGCCAGCAGGCGGGGGCCGAACTGATGCTGCAGGGCGTTACCGGTGGGGCAGGTGTTGAGGAAGGCGTTGAGCCCTTCGTGGTACCACTGGAACAGGTGCGCTTGCGGCGTGCCTTGCAGGTACGGCACGTGCAACTCGATGGTGTGCTTCTGGCCGATACGGTCCAGACGGCCGATACGTTGTTCGAGCAGGTCGGGGTGGGCAGGCAAGTCGAACATCACCAGGTGATGAGCGAACTGGAAGTTGCGCCCCTCGCTGCCGATTTCCGAGCAGATCAGCACCTGGGCGCCGAATTCTTCATCGGCGAAGTAGGCCGCCGCGCGGTCGCGCTCCAGGATGCTCATGCCCTCGTGGAAGACCGAAGCCGGAATCCCGGAACGCACGCGCAGGGCGTCTTCCAGGTCCATGGCGGTTTCGGCATGGGCGCAAATGACCAGCACCTTGGTGCGCTTGAGCATTTTCAAGGTGTCGATCAGCCAGTCGACCCGCGGGTCGAAGCGCCACCAGCGCTCTTCCTGCGCCTGGTCCACTTGGGACTGGAACGCGACCTCAGGGTAGAGCTCGGCGTGTTCGCCCTCAGGCAAGCTGGCGTATTGCTCTGGGTTAGGCAGTGGGTGAGGGTGCAACTGACGCTCAGGGAACCCCTGGATGGCGGCACGGGTGTTGCGGAACAGCACTCGGCCCGTGCCATGACGATCGAGCAGCTCCCGGATCAGTCGGGCGCTGGCCTGGCTGTCCCCGTCGTTGACCGCCGCGAGCAGTGCGTCGCCCTCGGCCCCGAGGAAACCCTGGATGGTGGCGTGGGCCTTTGGCGACAAGCGTCCCTCGTCCAGCAGCTCTTGCACCGCCTCGGCCACCGGGCGGTAATGCTCGCTTTCGGCGCGGAAGGCCGCCAGGTCATGGAAACGGTTGGGATCGAGCAGGCGCAGACGTGCGAAATGGCTGTCCTGGCCCAATTGTTCAGGGGTTGCAGTGAGCAGCAGCACGCCGGGAATGACCTGGGCCAGCTGTTCGACCAGTGCATATTCGGCACTGGCGTGTTCCTCGTGCCAGACCAGGTGGTGCGCCTCATCGACCACCATCAGGTCCCAGCCCGCCGCGAACAGCGCGTCCTGGGCCTTCTCGTCGTCGACCAGCCACTCCAGCGCGACCAGCGCGAGCTGGGCGTCCTCGAAGGGGTTGCTGGCATCACTTTCAATGAACCGTTCGGCATCGAACAGGGCGACCTGCAGGTTAAAGCGCCGGCGCATCTCCACCAGCCATTGATGCTGGAGGTTCTCGGGCACCAGGATCAGCACCCGGCTGGCGCGGCCGGTCAGCAGTTGGCGATGAATCACCAGGCCTGCCTCGATGGTCTTGCCCAGGCCCACTTCGTCGGCGAGCAGTACGCGAGGTGCGCTGCGGTCGGCTACTTCGCGGGCGATGTGCAACTGGTGGGCGATGGGCTGGGCACGGCAGCCGCCCAGGCCCCATAGCGTGGACTGCATCTGCTTGCTGGTATGCTGCAGGGTGTTATAGCGCAGGCTGAACCAGGACAGCGGGTCGATCTGGCCGGCGAACAGGCGGTCGCTGGCCAGGCGGAACTGGATGAAGTTCGACAGCTGGGTCTCCGGCATCGTGCGGGGCTGATTCTGCCCGTCGAGCCCGTGATAGACCATCAGGCCGTCGATGTCCTCGACTTCCCGCACGGTCAACTTCCAACCTTCGAAGTGAGTGATCTGGTCACCTGGCGAGAAGCGCACGCGTGTCAGCGGCGCATTGCGCAGGGAATATTGGCGGGTATCGCCAGTGGCCGGGTAGAGGACGGTCAGGAGGCGGCCATCCTGCGCCAGGATGGTACCCAGGCCGAGCTCTGCCTCGCTGTCGCTGATCCAGCGTTGCCCCGGTTGATACTGCTGCGCCATACTGCCTGCACTCCCGCGATGAAAAAGCCGATTATGTTAACGGATCGGCCGGGCAGACCAAAGTGCCGAGTGCACCTGAGGGTGCCGAACGGTCTCGGCCGGTGCATCAGTCTAGCCGTTTCGTCGCTTCCTGCCGTGCCGACGAGGGTTCTGCATCCCATGCCTGCCAAGCCTCTTTGCGTTGTCTTGAGCCTCACGGTCGGCGGTTTGCTCCTGGCAGGATGCAAGCCGAAGACCTTCGAAAGGTTGCCGCCTATCCCCCTGGAGCAGTTGGAGGTGCTGGGCGTACAGGCACCGCTCAAGAGTGTGCACTACCGCGACAGGGACGGCGAAGGGCTGTTGGTCTTGAGCCGTGTCGATGGCCAGGCCAGCGACCCTGAAAGTGAGCAGGAAGTGGACAAGGTTGTGCTCAAGGCCACCTTGTACGGCCGAAGCAAAGCGCAGGAAGCCTTCCAGGCGCGCTGGCAGATCGATCAGCAAGCCACGTGTCCGGGTTTGGACCTGGATGTGGATTTCTACACCGATGTCAGCGACGTGGCCGACCTCGACCAGAACGGTGCGGCCGAGGTGACGGTGGCCAGTCATGCGTTCTGCGGAGGAGGTGTCGAGCCCCATGACATCGCCATCGAGATGCGGGACGGGCAAACGGTCTACAGCATCACGGGCCAGTCGCTGATCACCCCGGCAGGCGAAGACCCGATCGGCGGCGAGCGCCAGGACAGTGCCTCGCTCAAGGCCGCCCCGGCCTGGGTTCGGGCCCATATGGATGCAGTGTGGCAGCAGGTCTACCAGCGTCCCTGGAGCGAAACCGCCTTGCAGGACCAGGATGAGGCGGCGGACGAACCGGGCTAAATGTTGTCCATGACTTCAAGGCAGCAGCAGGGCTGCCGATACAGGGGTACAGGAGAACCGCCATGCTGCCACCGATCATTCCGCTCAGCGCTGCCCCGGTCACCTCGCAGCAGGACCCGGTCAAACCGACCCCGGATATAAAGCCGGTAGTGCCGGCGCAGCCTGCGTCCGGTGAAAGTGCAATCGACCTAAAGCGCCAGCGTGACCCGCAGGACCAGCAGTTGCTGCTGCGCGAGGAGCAGCGCCGACAGCAGCAACGCCAGGGTAAAGGCAAAGGTCACGATGAGCGATTCGACGCGTTGCCGGGCAATGAGGTCAACGCCGACAATACCGTGCCAGTGGTGCCCTTGATGGGCGAGCCCGTGCGCCAGGGGCTGCTGGTGGACATCGAAGTATGAAACGGGACTGGCAAGCGTCTGGTTCTGGCCCCATCATGCAGTATCCGTAGCGTGTAGAGCCCAGTATGAGCCAAGACAATCTCATTGACTTCGATGCCGAACGTGCACGCCGCGTGCATGACATCAAGGAAAAGCGCCTGAACGAGATGCGCGATGCCTTCGAGCAGGCACTGCCCTTGAATGCTGCCAAGAAGAAGTCCAAGCGCAAGCCCAAGAAGCGCTGATGCTTGACGCAGGTCAACCCTGCACCCGCCCCGCGCGCCCGTCCCCGGGCGTCATTGACCCTGGTCAATTTTCTCCCGTCTGGCATTGGTTACTGTTCTCCCATCGGACAACGGCAAACAAATGGAGAGGTCGGCATGTTCTTCGACAACGTGGTTATCGCAGGGGTGGTAACGGTGGGGTTGATGGTGGCTTTCTTCGCCGGTCTAGGCATTTTCATCTGGAAGGACTCGAGCAAGCGCAAGCGCCCTTGACCTTCTCGATTCACGAGCACGCAAGGCATTTAGGGCGACTTCGGTCGCCCATTTTTTTGCCTGGCATTTGTTCCGGCGACGTGGGCCGTTACGCGCGGGCGTGGCTGGCAGCGGCAAGCATTTGCGTTTGATGACTGCGCAGCGCGTTCCATTCATCGTGAGGTGGGGCATGACCATTACATCCCAGGATATCTGCAATGCAGCCGAGCAGCTCAAGGGCTTCGTCGGCTTTCACGGTAAACGTGGCCTCTATCTCATGCGTTTCTCCGAGGATGCCTTCGGCATGGATATCGCCGACGACAGCATCATGCCGTGCAACGAGTTCGTATGGCGACCTGAGCAGGGGCATCGCATGGCCTTGTGTCGCGAGCGGCTGGGCCTGTTGCTGGAGCAACGCATGGATGAGCGGCTGAATGTGAGTGAGCCGCTGAGGGCTTACCTACGTCGGCAGGACCTGCCGGAGATTGTGGCCGAGCGGCGCTTGCACCCGGCAGGCGTCATCGCGCCAGGGATATGAAGGCGGGGGGCTCGGCAGAAGGCGTCACGCTGGTATCGGCTCGATGAGTGGCCATGACGCGATCCCGACCGTTGCGCTTGGCTACATACAAAGCGGTGTCCGCCTGGCGTAACCAGCCGTCCGGCGTCTCCAGCGAGGGGTCGAACGGGCACAGGCCAATGCTCAAGCTGATGCGCAGGTGCGGCGTCTGCGGGTCGCGGTAGGCCGCTACGCGCTCGCGCAGGCGCTCCATGGCCTGGCAGGCCTGGGCTTCAGTGGTGCTCGGCAGTATCACGCAAAACTCGTCACCCCCGTAGCGACCGGCCTTGTCGCCCTCGCGCAGGGCGCCGAGCAACTCGATGCTCACCTGGCGCAGCACCTGATCGCCCACTACATGGCCAAAGGTGTCGTTGATGGTCTTGAAATGATCGATGTCGATCAGGGCAACTACCGCTTCACCGCGCTGTTTCCTGCACCCGTGAAAACGCCTCGCTAGAAGGTCTTTCCAGGCGCCGTGGTTGAGCAGCCCGGTCAGGCTATCGGTCAGGCTGAGGGTGTTGAGTCGGCGTTTGTGCTCGGCCAGCTTGATTGCCAGTCGATAGCACACCCACCCTAGCGCCGCCGGGTACAACGTCAGCATCGGCAGGCAAGCATAGACCTGAAAGGCGGTGGCATCGGGTTGAAATCCCGCCCCCAGCAAGACGCAAGCCGTAAGCATGCCTGCCACTTGCGCCATGCCTGCGCGAATAGCCAAGGCCTTGCCGCCGGCTGCGACGTTGTTCATGGTGATCATCGATAGAACGGTAACCGTCGGCAGCGGATTGAACTGCATGGCACCGGCCCAGAACCCACCCATTAGCGAATCAAGAAAAAAGTTGCGTTGCTCGGCCTGGTAGGGGGCTTTGGACCGGGCCGCCCACAGATAGGCCAAATGTGGCCACAGCAAGCCGTTGAACAGCATGAATGCCCAAACCCAGACGGGGGGAGACAAGGGTTCTACTGCGGCCATTACCGCGAAAAGCCCCACACCCTTGCCCAGTACCCGTGGCAGATAAATCCGTTTGGCAAACGAAAGGCCCTTGCCGGTGCGTGTGTCCATGGATGTCATCTCTAATCGGGGCGCTTATTGCTTAACGTGCGTGAGTATTCTGGGCCATGGGCGACGCACGAGACATGGCCTTGCAAGCCAAATCACGGGTGATGCGAGCAGTGGAGGCGAGTATGCCTGACTGGGATCTGAAAGAAGACGGGAAAGCTGGGCAGCGTTGTCGGCACGCCTTTGCCCAGCTTCCTTATAGAAGAAGAGAAGAGGTTACCCGCACGCCGTAAGGCTATGTTTCATTTTGCTGATCGTCTTGGCGTTTTCGCGAGGGCTGTTCATCTTTAAGTAACTGCGAAGGCGATTTGCCGCTGTCGCTGCGCACTTGGGCATGGCTGATCAGGCCAAAGATGAAACTGCCGCCGATGATGTTGCCGGCCAGCGTAGGCAGGGCAAAGTGCAGGAGGAAGTTGCTCCAGGTCTCCTCACCTGCCCAGACCAGATAAGAAACCTCTACCGACCCCACCACGATGTGGGTGAAGTCGCCCAATGCCATGAGGTAGGTGATGACCAGGATGATCCAGATCTTGGCATGCTCCATGGAGGGGATCATCCAGACCATGGTGGCGATCATCCAGCCGGACACAATGCCTTTGGCAAACATCTGGCTGACGTCGTTTTCCATCACCTTACGCCCCACCTCCAGGAAGGCGATGTCTGTCTTGGTATCGAAGATGGGCAGTTCGAGCATTACCCAGGCCACCAGCAAGGTACCGGCCAGGTTGCCGGCCAGGACCACGCCCCAGAGACGCAGCAGGCGACCGAAGTTGCCTAGCGTTGGCGTCGTCATCACCGGCAGGACGGCGGTCAGAGTGTTCTCGGTGAATAACTGCTGCCGTGCGATGATGACGGCTAGGAAGCCGGCGCTGTAGCCGATACTGGCGATGACCTGCGCGCTCTCGCCGTCCGGCAGGCGCGAGTACAGAAGACCCATGGCCATCAGTGACAGCCCCATGGACAAACCAGCGGCAAGGGCTGACCACCAGAGCGCAGCCAATGTACGTTCCAGTTCCTGGTCGCCCTGCAACCGGATGGTTTCGTGAAGCACTGCCGCACGTGGCGGCTGGTTGGAGCTGACCTCCTGTTGTTCTTCTGCAGATAGGCCCGGGGTTTTCTCGCTTTGCGCCTCGCTCATTACCGCTACGCTCCGTGGTGAGTTTATCTACAGATTCACCGCGGCCTCATTAAGTTGCGCGGAGTGGGGCGGTACACGCGCAAAAGTTTTTAAATCAAAGGGTTGACTCCAGATTCAAAGCGCGTATTATTCGCCACCTCGCAGCGAGTAACGCAGCGGGAAAGTCGGTCGGCGGTTGAAGTTTCAAGTCTTCGAGTAAGGCGCTTCAAAAAACTTCAAAATAAACGCTTGACAGGCAATGAGGAAAGCGTAGAATGCGCGCCTCGGTTGAGACGAAACGCTCTCAG